>JAAZIW010000189.1 GCA_012800665.1 Rikenellaceae bacterium | reverse complement strand
TTGGTGAACAAGTTTTTCCATACCTATTCCCAATCTTTCATGGGGGAAGTTTATAATTTCATCCCCTTTACTGATGCGGAAATAGAGCAGGAAGCAAAAGTCATCCCTCCCTTTGTGAATAACAAAAACAGCGTGGTGCTGTTGGATGAAGAAGGAGAGGTGGCGGCCTTCGGCATCTGCCTTCCATCCATTTCCAAGGCTCTCCAAAAGGCCAAAGGCAAACTTTTCCCTTTCGGGTGGATACATCTGCTTCGAGCTCAAAACGACTTCAGCACCGTAGATCTGCTGTTAAATGGAGCATCCCCCAAATGGCGCCACAAGGGAGTAAGCGCCATCTACTTTAGCGAAATGGCCGAAAAAGCAAAAAAATACAATTACGGAGACAGCATTTCCAATCCGCAAATCGAAAGCAATAGTGCGGCGAATATCTGGAAAGATTATCCCGACCACAGTCTCTTTATGCGCAGACGCTGCTACATTAAGACAATAGCTTCCGGACACATATAACTTCGCAGGAGGAGTGAGATTTTTTACGCAGTGCGCGAGGTTTATCAATCAATTTAAAACGGAACTTAAATGGCAAAAGAAAATACATTATTGGAAAAAGTGCTGTCGCTGAAAGACAAGTTCATCTCTCTTCAGGAACAGCTTTCCAGCCCCGACGTAATGTCGGACATGAAGAAATATGTGCAGCTGAATAAGGATTACAAGCACTTGGAGCCCATAATCAAGGCGGGACTCGAATACCAGAAGGTGTTGGACCATCTCTCTTCTGCCAAGGATGTGCTTGTACAGGAGAGCGACCCCGAACTCAAGGAGATGGCCCGTGAGGAAATCTCCGAAATCGAGGGGAAACTGCCCGACATGGAGCAGAATATAAAGCTGCTGCTTATTCCGGCCGATCCCGATGATGACAAGAATGCAATAGTGGAAATCCGCGGCGGCACCGGTGGGGATGAGGCTGCCATCTTTGCGGGAGACCTATTCCGCATGTATCAGTATTTTGCTGATATAAAAGGATGGAAACTGGAAGTCACAGATCAGTCTTACGGCACTTCCGGCGGCTATAAGCAGATAGTTTTCAAGCTTTCATGCCCCGACGGGGTGTATGGTACCATGAAATACGAAAGCGGAGTCCACCGCGTACAGCGTGTGCCTCAGACGGAAACTCAGGGTAGAATCCAGACCTCAGCGGCTTCGGTGGCGGTATTCCCCGAGGCGGACGAGTTCGATGTGGAAATAAATCCTGCCGATATCCGTAAAGACCTCTTCTGCGCATCAGGCCCCGGCGGTCAAGGCGTGAACACCACCTATTCTGCAGTACGCCTGACCCATATTCCTTCGGGGATTGTAGTGCAATGCCAGGAGGAGCGCTCCCAAATTAAAAATGCAGAGCGTGCCATGATAGAGCTCCGTACCCGTATTTATAATATGGAGCGCCAAAAGTATTTGGATGGAATAGCTGCGAAGCGTAAGACCATGGTTTCCACCGGTGACCGCTCAGCAAAAATCCGCACCTATAATTATCCGCAGGGGCGTGTTACCGACCATCGCATTAATTGGAGCATGTATAATCTTCCCGCATTCATGAATGGTGATATTCAGGAGTGCATAGACAGGCTCCAGGTGGCAGAGAACGCCGAGCGTCTTAAAGAGGAGGAGCTGTAAGTTCCTTATCGGTTACGTAGCAATTAGCTACGCTCCTTCTGCGGTTACCGTATCCATTACGAGCTTTACAAGCTCTGCAACGTGGGGTTTGTAGTCGGTGTTGGAATCTTTGAGATAGCGGTGAGCGATAGCGCAGCAAATTGTCAAGGCATCGTGACCGAGATTGGCCGCCATGCCTGCAAGAGCGGCGCCTTCCATTTCGAAATTGGTAACCTTATGACCCTTGTAACGGAAGCTTTCGAAGTCTTTCAACATATTGGGCATTGCAAGGCCTTGCCTTACAACCCTGCCTTGAGGACCGTAGAATCCGCCTGCGGAAATGGTCATGCCCTTTACCGTTACGGGCTCGAAAAGTTTGATTAACCTTTCTGATGCGCGTACAAAATAGGGGTCAGGGAGATTTTCAGCCCAATTAGTGTGTTTCTTGAAGGCTTCCTCGAAGTCTAGCAGACACACATCATCCCTGCCTTCATACCAGTTGAACATACCGTCAGTGCCTATGCTTATATGGCTGCTGATGAAGGCCCCGAGAGGAATTTCAGGCGGGATTGCCCCGCAGGTGCCGATGCGTATTATTGTGAGACGCCTGTGCTCCGGCTTGACCTCACGGGTTTCAAAATCTATATTTGCAAGAGCATCGAGCTCGGTGACCACTATATCAATGTTGTCGGGACCTATTCCGTGCGAGAGGGCGGTGATGCGTTTTCCGCGATACCAGCCTGTAGCAAAGGCAAATTCGCGCGATTGTCCCTGAGCATCTATCTTTTCGAAAAGAGGAAGGAACATCTTTACGCGTCCCGGATCACCGAACATCAGTACGGTGTCTGCAAGTTCGGAGGGTTTGATGTGAAGATGAAAAACGGATCCGTCTGTATTAATAATAAGTTCTGATTCAGGAATTCTCATGATATTATGTTTTAATGTTTTTTACGGTTGGAGCGGAGCCTGGATGAGCTTTGCACCAATATTTCGTCAGAAAGTATGTTGCGGGCCGCCAAAAAGTCAAGGATTGCAGCTACTATAGGGAAAACAGTGGTGATATTGTAGACACTTTTATCTTCCGTTCCGAAATAAACCACTGCCATCCAGATTTGCAGCCCGACCAGCATCAAGCCCGCTATGACGGCGGTGCGCATCTGGAAAATGCGGTGCTTATAGGCTGCGAGCGCCACCACTTGCATGAATGCCGCCACTCCCAGAAGAATCAGCCACCATGTGTTCTCTACATGGAAGAACATTATTGCAAGGAGCGCCAAGCCGATTGCCAAATATAAGGTTTGAATTCTTTGCCACATAATTTTATCGTGAATTAAAACGTGAAATAACCGAATTTTCGTAGGTTTTGGAGATGGGAATAGGTTCAGAAGAAGGCAAATCCAACTTGAGACAATATCCGTCTTTCTCGCGGGTAAGAACCAATACGCGTGTCAGGTTTACTATATATTTGCGGTGGCAGCGCACCAGCGGACTTCCGGCAAAGCTTTCCTCCACGGTTTTAAGGCGGCATCGGAGCATATATTGCTTTACATCTCCATTTGAATCGGAATACCAAACCTTAATATAATTGTCATCAGACTCTATGTAGTAGAGATTTTTGAGACTTATGCTGAGTTTAAGCAGACCGTCATCCCCGAAAAGGGTTATTTTTTCCAAATCCGTCGGACCGGGTTCGGCATCGGTAATAACATTGCCGTAATTCATCAGACGGATGGTGTTGTTCTTGTCTTGCACTTCGAAATAGAGTGCGGCCATTATATAGGGGATGCCGAGAGAGAAGAAAAGTATCACGAAACTGCAGAAAAAGATTGGCCAAAAACTCTTTGTCGGCATCTCTATAAGACCAAGGGAACAGATATGAATGGTCATTGCCGTATAAACCAAGGCAATGATAACGATTTCTGCAAGATTCCAAATTATGTATTGCCCCCAATTCAGAGTGAACAGCAGGCGGCTGCGATACATTAAACGTTTGCTGACTGCAATAATAATTATTGACAGCAGAATAAACAGAGCGGTATAATTGAATAAAACTGTGGGACCGAACTGGAACCAGCCGTTATTGTCGTAGAAAGTTGTGGCAAGAAGCACGAAAATGGCAAAAAGCACAGAAAATACCACCGTGGTAGTAAGCTGTGTTTTTCCTAGCAGATATGAAGGGATTTTTTCCTTTAAATGCATAAATTCAAAGCTTAATGCTGAATTGCAAATATAATGATTTTATTTGCTTAGGAGAAAAAATCCTTGTCAGAATAAAAAGCGCTCAAGAGACTGTTCAGCTCCTCGGAAGATGGAATTGCACTTTTCTTTTGCGAATCGTCACAGGCTTTCTTGCGTATGGTACGGATAATCTGCAGGCTGAGGCCGTGAGAACGAAAATAATCGTTGTACCAGCTGCCGGGACAGTCGCATAGGGCGGAAAGCAGATGAATTGCCTCTACATCCTCATTTACACGCATTGCCTCCATAAGAGCCATGCTGGCTACGTTGAGGGCGCTGCGTGTGAAGGTAACTTCGTCTTCCTGTGAAAAGGGCACCGCCTCTTTGCAGAAAACCTTTTCATCAAACTTAGTCTTTACTTCCGCCGGCTCCAATCCGAATTGTTTAAAAAGTTCCACTGCTGAATTGTTGCCATGCCTCAAAATCCCCAGCAGCAAATGCTCCGGCGCAATGGCATAGCAGCCGGTGCGCATGGCCTCGTCGCGAGAGTAAATGAAGATGGTGCGTATTTCTTCCGTGAGTTGCATTTTCGACTGCAAAAATAGTAAATTATACTTAAATAAGGGCAGTTAAATTCAATTATTATTAGTAAATTTGTAGACTAATATTAAAGATAACAATGGACGAAGAAAGAAATGAAGTATTGCACGGCTATATAGAGCCTGTGGAGATAGATCATGAGATGCGCAGCTCCTATATCGACTATTCCATGTCGGTTATTGTATCGAGAGCGTTGCCGGATGTGAGGGATGGTCTGAAGCCCGTGCAAAGAAGGGTTTTGTTCGGAATGGACGGTTTGAATTTGAGTCCCGGAGGGCAAACCAAGAAAAGTGCGAGAATAGTCGGCGAGGTGTTGGGTAAATTCCATCCGCACGGAGACAGTTCAGTATATGATGCAATGGCGCGTTTGGCGCAACCATGGAATCAGCGTTATACGTTAGTGCACGGGCAGGGCAACTTCGGCAGCATGGACGGCGACCCCGTTGCGGCCATGCGTTACACCGAGGCCAAATTAGCTAAAATAACCGAGGATGTTCTGGCGGATCTCGATAAAGACACCGTGGACATGAAGTGGAACTTCGACGACAGTCTTCAAGAACCTGTCGTTCTGCCTACAAAACTGCCTTTGCTATTGCTCAACGGCTCTTCAGGCATCGCCGTAGGCATGGCCACCAATATGGCTCCCCATAATTTGGGCGAAGTCTGCGACGGCATTTGCGCACTCATCGACAATCCCGATATAGACACCGAAGGTCTCATGCAATATATCAAGGGACCGGATTTCCCGACTGGCGGCATTATAATGGGTCGTCAGGGCATTATAGATGCCTATAACACCGGAAGGGGGAGAGTGGTTATCCGCGCAAAGACGGATATTGAAATCAACGAGCGCGGCCAGGAAACCATAGTGGTGACCGAAATCCCCTATATGGTGAATAAGAAGGATATGCTTGAGCGCATAGCTCAAATGGTGGAAGACAAAAGGATTGAGGGAATTACATACATGAATGATGAAACTTCCCGCGAAGGCATTCGTGTAATATTCCGTATCAAGCAGGGTGAAAACACCAATGTGGTGCTTAACACTCTCTTTAAATATTCTTCCCTTCAGAGCAGTTTTTCCATCAATAATGTAGCATTGGTAGGCGGCAGGCCCCAGACCCTCTCCCTAAAAGAAATATTGCAGAATTTCGTGGACTTCAGGCACGAGGTGGTGGTGCGCCGCACAAAGTTCGAGTTGGATAAAGCCCAAAAGAGGGCTCATATCTTAGAGGGACTCATTAAAGCCATTGATATCATAGATGATATAATAGCTCTTATACGCGCCAGCAAGAGCGTGGATGAGGCCAAGACCGGTCTTATAGAGAATTATGGCTTTACCGATGAGCAGGCTCAGGCAATTGTGGATATGCGTCTCCGTCAGCTCACAGGTTTGGAAAGGGAAAAATTAGAGGCTGAATTCGATGAACTCGAAAAATTCATAGCCCGTTGCGAAGAAATTCTCGGCAGCAGGGAAGTCCAGCTCTCGATAGTAAAGCAGGAGAGTCAGGAAATGAAGGCCAAATACGGTGATCCGCGCCGCAGTGAAATCACCCTGAGCGAAGAAGAGTTCAATCCGGAGGATTTCTATGCAGATGAAGATGTTGTAATAACCATCAGCCATCTCGGCTATATCAAGCGCACGGCACTTACTGAATTCCGTACCCAGAACCGTGGCGGCAAGGGTGTAAAGGGCGGCGCTACCCGCGAAGAAGATTTCATAGAGCATATCTATATAGCAAACATGCATTCCACCATGCTCTTCTTCACCGAAAAGGGCATGTGTTACAGGCTCAAGGTGTATGAATTGCCCGAAGGCGTGCGCACCAGCAAGGGCAGGGCTGTTCAAAATCTTATTCCGATAGAATCTGACGACAGCATACGCACCTATCTCAATGCAGCCCATATCGAGGATGAGGAATATACCGACAATCATTTTGTTACCCTTGTAAGCAAAAAGGGCATAATCAAAAAGACCACGCTTAGCGAATATTCCAACAAGCGCAGCCGTAACATTGGCATCAGGGCCATAACTATACGCGAAGGTGATTCCTTGCTGGATGCAGTGCTTACAAAGGGCGATGAGCAATTGATGATAGCGGGCCGCGAAGGCCGCTGCGTTCGTTTCGAGGAGTTGGAACTCAGACCGATGGGACGCGCAGCCTCCGGCGTAAGGGGTATCAGGCTTTCGGCAACCGACGAGGTTATAGGAGTCATTACCTACGCACCCAATGAAATCGATGCCGCTGACCGCACCATACTCGTAGTAAGCGAACACGGCTATGGCAAGCGCTCCAATCCCGAAGAATACCGTCTTACTGCACGCGGCGGCAAGGGAGTGAAAACCATCAATATTACTAAAAAAACAGGCGAACTTGTGGCAATCAAGAACGTTACCGAGTCAGATGACCTTATGATTATCACTCAGGCAGGCCTTACCATCAGAATGTCTGTAGCGGATATCCGTGTGGCAGGCAGGGCTACGCAGGGTGTGCGTCTCATCAACCTCAACGAGGGTGACAGCATAGCGGCAGTGAGCGTTGTGGAGCATGAGGAAGAAAATGGTGAAGGGGAAAATGGCACAGAAAATGCTAATATACCAGAAGAAATTTAACTAAACACAAATAATTCCATAATGAAAAAGATTATCATGGCACTGGCTCTTATTGCAAGCATTCAAATTGCAGGAGCACAGCAACAAGCCAAGAGCTTAAGCGCAGCAAAAAGCGCTGTCGAATCAGCTCAAAAAAAAGCTGAACACCCCAAAAAGGCCACCAATCCGACCACATGGATCAAACTCGGCCAATCCTGGCTGGATGCTTATGTCGCCCCCATGGGCAATGGTTGGACAGGAGCTACTGAACAGGAGTTAAGCCTCCTGATGTCCCAGTACAAGGTGCTCGGCACAAGCCAAGAGACCATACAAGGACAGACTTATATGGTTAAGCGTTACGAGACTGCCGACTATTATTTCAACGCAGACGGCCGGCTAGCGGCAATAAAGGTTACAAAGCCTATTGCAAAGAATTGTCTTGAAGAGGCCCTCAATGCCTATAAAAAGGCTCATGAGGTAGATGCCAAGGCCAAAAAGACCAAAGACATAGTAAACGGCATTCAGAATGTTAACGCCAGATATATCGAAGAGGCCTACACTGCCTATACTCTCGGCAATATGGAGAAGGCTTCCGACTTCTTCGAACTCGCTGCAGAGGCAGCCGCAGTGGTTCCCAACTCCAAGATTGACACCAACTCCATCTATAATGCGGGTCTTACGGCTTGGTTCCTGGCTAACGAAAAAGACAGTCTTGAGGCAAACAAATGGCTGGAAAGGGCTCGCAAATTCTATGAAGAATCCCTTTCGTACAATTATTATGGAGAAGATGGCGAGGTTTTCGCCAAACTTGCCGACATTGCAGACAGGCTGGGAGACAAAGCCCTTAGCAAAGACTATCTCGAAAAAGGCTTCTCAGCATTTCCCAACAGCCAAAGCATACTTGTAGGACTTATCAATTATTATGTTTCAAGCGGTGACAATCCGCAAAGGATTTTCGAACTCCTGGATCTCGCAAAGAAGAACGAGCCCAACAATGCCTCACTCTATTATGTGGAAGGCAATATCCACGACAAACTCGGTGATGAGGCCGAAGCTCTTGCCGCTTACGACAAATGCGCAACGATAAATCCCGAATACGAATACGGCTATATAGGCAAGGGGATACTGCTTTACAACAAAGCATTGGACCTCCAGGAAGCTGCATCCAAAGAAATGGATGATGCCAAATACATGGCTCTCGTAAGGGATTTTGAGATAGCGCTTAAAGACTGCATAGAGCCTTTTGAAAAGGCTTACGAAGTCAGCAAGGATGATAGCATAAAGGTCAGCATTGCTGAATATCTGAAGAATGCTTGCTTCCGTTTCCGTGCTGATGCTGAGTATTTGGCCAAATATCAGAAATACAATCAGGTAGTTGCCGAAGGTAAGTAAATTTGCAAGCAAAATAATTGAGGCCGCAGCATTCTCTGCGGCCTTTTTGGCTTTCTCTCTACCCTCTCCGGCAAAAGGGCCGATAAAGGCTCCGGCTCCGGTTATAAACCTGCAGGTAGCTGTTCCAACGCAAGATGCCGATACCGTAAGCATGTTGTTTTTGGGTGACATTATGATGCATTCCAGGCAGCTCGCTTATGACAGCAAAGAGTTTTTAAAAGAGGTGGAGCCGCTCATTCGTGAAGCGGACATTGCTGTTGCAGGCGCAGAATTCACACTCGCAGGCCCTCCCTATATGGGATATCCGCGTTTCTCCGCACCGGATAATTATGTTTCTAACATAAGGTCGGCGGGAGTCGATGTGCTGTTGCTTGCCAATAATCATATACTCGACCATGGCAGGGCGGGCTTTATGCGGACGCTTCGTAAGATAGGCGGTCACTACTGCGGCGCAGGTGCCGACAGCGCTTCTTATGTAAAGCATAACCCGTTGATAGTGAGGAGTAAGGGAGTGAGGATTGCACTTGTGAATTTTACTTACGGAACCAATATGGGCGCATCATATTCCTGGCCCAAGGTAAGCCGAATGAATAAAGCGGCGATATCAGAACAGATGAAAAGGGGCAGAAAGGCGGATTTCTTGATAGCCCTTCCGCATTGGGGTGATGAATACGAGCTAAGGCATAATAAAAAACAGGAAGAATGGGCTGAGTTTCTTGCAGCGGAAGGTGCAGATGCCATAATCGGGGCTCATCCACATGTGGTGCAGGACACTGCCTTTGTCGGAAAAGTTCCCGTAATATATTCGCTCGGCAATGTAGTTTCCAATATGAGCGCCCCCAACACACGCCTGGAACTTGCGGTGCTGCTTCGGCTGGTATATTCGAAGCCGTCGGGAAAAACCACTGTGCTAAGACCGGAACTGCATTTTTTATGGTGCTGCCTGCCAGGCAAATTAAAAGATGGCTATTGCACCATAAGGGTGGAAGACTATATAGGCAAAAGGGAGCTTTGGAAAGACCCTTCCGACTACGACAACATGCTGGAAACCTATAACAGAGTAATTAAAACAACTAAAATAGAAATATGAAAAAAACCATTTCGTTGAATGTTCCCAATCCTGTGGAAATTTTCGGTGCCGGAAATAAGATTTTAGACGAATTCTGTTCTTATTTTCCGGGCTTGAAAGTTACAGACAAAGGTGCAGATATCTTTTTGGAGGGGCCGGAGGAACAGGTGATGGAATTTGAAGCCAAATTTGCCAAACTTGTGGAAATACGCAAGCGCAAGCCCAATCTCACTATTTATGATGTAGAGGATGTGTTCAGCGGTGTAAACAGAAATAATTTGGCTATGAGCGGCAATGCCGTCATCACTCACACCACAGACGGCCGTCCCATCCATGCACGCAACCACAATCAGGAATTGATGGTAAAGGCTTATTTTAAGGATGACCTCATCTTTGCCACCGGCCCCGCCGGAACGGGAAAAACTTATATTGCCATTGCTCTTGCGGTAAGAGCCCTCAAGCATAGGGAAATAAAACGCATCATACTCACCCGTCCGGCCGTGGAAGCGGGGGAGAGACTCGGCTTTCTTCCTGGCGACCTCAAAGATAAATTGGACCCGTATCTGCAGCCTATTTACGATGCACTTGAAGACATGATTCCGACAAAGCGTCTGCAATATTTCATAGAGGATGATGTTATTCAGATAGCTCCGCTGGCATATATGCGCGGCCGCACCCTCGACAGGGCCTGCGTTATTCTGGATGAGGCTCAGAACACCAACATCGGCCAGCTCAAGATGTTCCTTACCCGCATGGGCAGCGATGCCAAATTCATAGTGACGGGCGATGCCACGCAGGTGGACCTCCCGCGTTCCGCAGACAGCGGTCTGTTGAGAGTAATCAAGCTTTTGGAAGACATTAAAGGTATATCAGTGGTGCGTTTCAGTTCTGCTGACATAGTGCGTCATCCTTTGGTGACAAAAATAGTTAAGGCATTTGAAGACCAATAATTTTTATTAATTTTGTTGATTGTGAAAAACTCTGTCCTAATAACCCTCGTAATCGCCTCTGTTTTATTTACAGCTTGCGATAGTTTCCGCCGTTTGGCAGGTCGTCCCACCAGCGCCGACATAGCCATAAAGAAGGCCCGCATAGAGTTGGAAGAGGCGGCTCATCAGGCCCGTCTCGATTCTCTAAGGACAATTCAAAAGGCTATGGCGGATTCTCTCGAACTGCTGGACAGCGTAAGGGCTTCCAAGACAATGATAACCAAGGGCAGTTCCGTAAGGGGCCTTTCGCTTGTCGGTCTTGATTTCCGCTATTATGTGGTTGTGGGCACTTTCGGCAGCCCCGCCAACGCCAAACATCTGGCATCAAGGGCTTCTGCCGCAGGCTATCAGCCCACCTTGATTCCTTTCAACAACGGTTTTACTGCCGTCGGACTGGAGGGGTGCGACAAAATGGCAGTGTGCCTGGAGGCCCTGCAAAAAATTAAAGGGGAAAGTTTTTGTCCCAAAGATGTGTGGATTTTGGTAAATGAATAAGAAATTATTACTTACGCTCTTTGTATTTCTCGGCTTTTCTTTCCATGCTTCTGCGCAAAGTTATGGGGAATTGTTCGAGAGCGAAGTTGCCGCCTCTATGAGAACAATGGCGGCTAAGCTTCAAGGAGCCGATGAGACGGCGGCCGCAGATATTGTCAGGGCTCGATTCCAAGCTGACGGGCTCGATGTGCTGGGCAGCGCTGATGATAACAATTTCGGTATTTTATCCCCCTCAGGAGACACCATCATCTGCCATAATGCCATTGCCTTTATTCAGGGCTACGACCGCAAACTCAAGGACAATTATATTGTTATAGGCGCTCCCATTAAAGATAATGTTTCCGGCCTCACGGCGCTCATGCGTCTTGGCAAAATGCTCCAAACCAACAGCGTGCTCCTTCGCCGGAGCGTGCTCCTTGCTGCTTTCGGTGCGGCTGAATTGCAGAATGCCGGCTCGTGGTATTTCCTTAACCGCTCTTTCGGCAGCGATGCCTCCCGGGTGGATGCCATGATGGACCTCTCGTTTTTAGGGCAGGGGAGCAGTGGCTTTTATGCCTATACCGCATCCAACGCCGACCTTAATCAAACAGTGAATAATCTCGCTAATACCCTTCAACCTCTTCATCCCAAAATAATTGCGGCGGAACCTGCAATCTCCGACCACCGCTCTTTCTACGCAAAGCAAATCCCCTCCATTCAGTTTATCAGCGGCCCCATCCCGAAAGCAGGCGCCATAAGCGAGAATATAGAATTCGATTATTTGGAGAGGGAAACCGAGTACTTGTATAATTTTGCCGTGGCTCTTGCAAACGGCCCCGCCCCGTCTTTCAGCCCTACTGATATAGAAAGACCGGAAAGGGCAACGGAAGTGGTTTCGTGGAGCGATTGTGATGTGAAGCCCGCATTTATGAATAACCCTAATCCATCAGTGTTTTTGGAAAGATGGGTGTATGTGTACCTTAAATATCCTCAATATGCCATAGATAATGGCATTCAGGGTAAGGTGTTGGTGGATTTTGTAATAGATGAAAAGGGCAAGGTTAAGGATGTGAAGGTGCTCAAGGGCGTTCACCCTTCGCTTGATGACGAGGCTGTGAAAGTGGTTTCGGCTTCACCTGATTGGAAGCCTGCCCGCGTGCGCGGCAAGAAAGTGCCTTGCGCAATAAGCCTTTATGTGGAATTCAGATTGAAAAAGAAATAAAATGGATTACGATTTTAAGAAAATCGAACAGAAATGGCAGGAAAAATGGGCTGCAGAAAAGACATACAGCGTTTCTGTCGATGATTCCAAACCCAAATATTACGTGCTGGACATGTTTCCGTATCCTTCCGGAGCGGGACTTCATGTGGGACATCCCTTAGGTTATATAGCGAGCGATATTTATTCCCGTTATAAAAGGCTCAAGGGCTTTAATGTGCTGCATCCCATGGGCTATGATGCCTTCGGATTGCCTGCAGAACAGTATGCCATTCAAACCGGCCGCCATCCCGAAAAGACCACGGACGAGAACATCGCGCGTTATCGCAGCCAGCTCGACAGGATAGGCTTTTCTTTCGACTGGGACAGGTCTTTCCGCACCTGTGATCCATCCTATTACAAATGGACTCAATGGGCATTCATAAAAATGTTCAAGAGCTGGTATGATCCTGACCTTGATAAGGCCCGTCCGATTACAGAGCTCGTTTCCCGTTTTGAAACCAAGGGCTACGACGGCATTTCCCCTGAAGAGTGGAAAGATTATAGCGAAAAGGAAAAAAGCGATGTGCTTATGCGCTACCGCATCGCCTATTTGGGAGAAACTAACGTGAATTGGTGCGAAGGACTCGGCACCGTGCTTGCCAATGATGAGGTTAAAGATGGAGTAAGCGTTCGCGGAGGTTTTCCTGTAGTGCAAAAAAAGATGGCTCAATGGCAACTGAGGGTTTCCGCCTATGCAGAAAGGCTATTGAAAAGCTTGGATAATCTTGAATGGACGGATTCGCTTAAAGATATGCAGCGTAATTGGATAGGAAAGAGCGAGGGGACGGAAATGGTGTTTGATACCGAGTGCGATGGGGTTCATCTTCCAATTACAATCTTCACCACCAGGGCTGATACCGTTTTCGGTGTCACTTTTATGGTGCTTGCTCCCGAAAGCGAGCTTGTTCCCCAACTTACCGCCGCTTCGCAAAAGGAGGCAGTGGAGGAATATCTCTCCTATGCCGCCAAAAAGACCGAACGCGAGCGTCAGGCCGAAACCAAAAATATAACCGGCGTATTTACAGGCTCTTACGGCATCAATCCTTTTACAGAGGAAAAGATTCCCATCTGGATTTCGGAATATGTATTGTCGGGCTACGGCACAGGCGCCATTATGGGCGTGCCGGCTCACGACAGCAGAGACTATGCCTTTGCAAAGAAATTCAATCTTCCCATCATTCCCCTGATTGAGGGCGCTGATGTGTCGGAAGAGAGCTTCGATGCTACTGAAGGCATAATGATGAATTCCGGCTTTATGAACGGGATGGATGTCAATACGGCCATCGAGGCGGCAAAAGTGTATGTCGAGGAAAACAAGTTGGGGCATAGAAAAACCAATTACCGTCTTCGCGATGCCATTTTCAGCCGCCAGCGCTATTGGGGCGAGCCTTTCCCCATCTATTATAAGGATGGCATACCCACTCCTCTTCCTGAAAGAGAGCTGCCGCTCCGTCTTCCTGAAATAGACAGTTTCAAGCCTGTCCACGGTGAAGCCCCGCTCAAAAGAGCGAAAAATTGGACATATAAGGGCTATCCGCTCGAAACCAGCACAATGCCGGGCTTTGCAGGCAGCAGCGCCTATTATCTGCGGTATATGGATCCGCACAATAATGAAGAACTTGTGAGTGCGGAGGCCAATAAATATTGGCGCAATGTAGACCTTTATGTGGGAGGAACCGAGCATGCCGTCGGCCATCTCATTTACTCGCGCTTTTGGAACAAATTCCTCTACGACCATGGCTATGTGTGTGAGGAAGAGCCATTTAAAAAACTCATAAATCAGGGGATGATTCAAGGGCGCAGCAATTTTGTATACCGCAAAGCGGGTACCAATACATTTGTTAGTCTTGGCTTGAAAGACAAGTACAAGACCACCGAAATTCATGTGGATGTAAATATCGTCCATAATGACCGCTTGGATTTGGAGGCCTTCAAAAAATGGCGTCCCGAGTTTGCCGATGCCGAGTTTGAGTTGGAGAACGGGGAATATATATGCGGATGGGCTGTGGAAAAGATGAGCAAGAGCATGTATAATGTTGTGAATCCCGATGAAATCTGCAACAGCTATGGGGCAGACACTCTGAGACTGTACGAAATGTTCCTCGGTCCTTTGGAGCAAAGCAAGCCATGGGACACCAATGGAATAGACGGGGTTCATCGTTTTCTTAAAAAGCTTTGGCGCCTCTTCTTCCATCAGGATACTGTTTTAGTGAGTGATGACGAACCCAGCCCTGCCGAACTCAAAGTTCTGCATACTCTTATAGGCAAAGAAGAGGAGGACATAGAGTCTTTTTCTTTCAATACCAACATCTCCGCCTTTATGATTGCGGTAAACGAACTTACCGAGCTTAAAACTTCTTCAAGGAAGATTTTGGAGCCCTTGGTGGTGCTTCTTTCTCCCTTTGCTCCGCATATGGCCGAAGAACTCTGGCATACAGCACTCGGTCATTCCGACAGCGTGGTCTACGCCAAGTTCCCCGAATACAATGAGGCATTCACTATTGAGGACAGTGTGAAATATCCTATATCCTTCAACGGTAAAACCCGCTTTCTTGTAGACCTGCCCAAGGATGCCTCTCCCGCAGAGGTGGAAAAGACGGTAAGGGAATTGCCCGATACTGCTAAATTTGTAGGGGACAAGACCATTGTTAAGGTAATCGTTGTCCCTGGTAGAATAGTAAACATTGTTCTGAAATGACAAGCAAAGTCCTTAAAAACATCAAGGAGTATGCGTTACTGACTTTCGCTACTTTCGTTTTTACTGTTGCCTGGGAGGCATTCATGATACCGAATCAGATGTCTGCCGGCGGCTTTATGGGCGTATGTACTATCATCGAGTATGCATCCAACGGAGTAATCAAAGCTTCTTATTCGTTTTTTGTATTGAACGCTTTCCTTATTCTGATTGCCGTGCTGATTTTTGGTATTGGTTTCGGATTCAAGACCATATATTGCATATTGATGTCTTCGATATTCTTGTGGTTTGTGGATGATTGGAGCTGGCTGCATTCCATACCGGGCAATTTCTTTTATGTAGAGGAAAAAGTGCTTGTACCCATAATCGCAGGTGTTTTCGAAGCTTTCGGTGTAGGTCTTTGTTTGCGACAAGGGGGCAGTACGGGAGGGACAGACATTGTAGCGCTTATAGTCAATAAGTTCTGGCCGATTTCCCTTGCCGGAGTATTTTTCGTTACCGATTTTATAATAGTGATTTCCCAACTGCTTCTCAGGCCGGGCTTCGGTTCTTATGCAGGCGACCCGAAAACCTTCAATGATGTGATTTACGGCGTATTGGAGATAGTTGCATTCGCTCTCACCATCAATATGTTTACCGTTGGAGGAAGGAAAAAGATGCAGCTTCTCATCTTTACCGAAAAGTTTGAGCAGGTTGCCGATTACATCTGTGATGAGATGGAGAGGGGAGTCACCATCATCAAGGCCAAAGGCTGGTTCACCAAGAAAGATAAAAATGTGGTTATGGTGCTGCTCACCCGTCAGGAAATATCCACTTTGAGCAGACAAGTGAATTTAATAGACCCCAAGGCTTTCATCAGCATCAGCGAAACTTCTGAAGTGTATGGCGAAGGCTTTGAAGAGATAAAAATAGGAAAAATTAAAATAAAGAAAAAGAGAGGCCATGGCGGTAAAGCGTAACTTTGGTGTCGTGCTCAGGGAGTACGCAATCATAACGATAGGAATAATCCTTTATGCCTTGTCGTGGATTATATTTTTAATTCCCAATAATTTGGTCGGAGGAGGCGTAACAGGTATATCTTCCATAGTGCAATACGCCACGAATGGGACCATCAAGATGGGCTATACCTATTTTGTTGTAAATGCAATTCTGCTTATAATCGGCCTGTCTTCTTTGGGCAAAAGCTTCGGAATCAAGACAGTGTATGCCATTATTGTGGCCTCCGTCCTCCTTAGTCTCGGCTCTGATGTAATTCCGCAAGGTTTTATTCAGGCTTTGGCTTTGGACAACGGAAAACTGTTGTGCGTTATTATAGGCGGTATGATTTCGGGTTTTGGAATAGGCCTTACAATGTCTCAAGGCGGCAGCACCGGCGGAACCGACATAATAGCTCTTTTATTGAATAAAAAGTACGGGTTTTCTCCCGGACAGGTAATACTTTGGCTGGATGTGGTGATTATAGCTTCCTCGCTGCTTATTCCTTCTTATATGCCGGACGGAACACTGATGCCCCTGATAGACAAGGTTATGGTGGTGATTTATGGTTATCTGCTTGTTGCGGTGTTTGCTCTCGCCCTCGATTGGACCATTGCCGGCTCCAAACAGAGCGTTCAGATATTCATCACTTCAAAACACTATGCCGAGATAGCCGATGAAATTACAAATGAATTCCATCGCGGCGTTACGGTGCTTAACGGTAAGGGCTGGTACACCAAGCAGGATACCAATGTGTTGATGGTGCTTACCCGCAAGGCAGATTCCAATATGCTGCTCCGGAGCGTAAAGAGCATCGACCCCGATGCTTTTGTTTCCGTTTCCTTGGTCGCAGGCGTCTATGGCAGGGGCTTCGAGCAATTCAAGTCCCCGAAAGAAACAAAGGGTATTGCGCGAGGTAAAACGAAAAGCAAATCCAAGTAAAATTTCAAAAAGTTATTTTTAACTTTTACCCCCTCTTGCACTCCTTGAAAACTTAGGGATAAAACATATCTTACAGCCCCTGAATTGGTTTTTAAAAATACTGTAAGATATGAAAAGGTTATATTCTAAAACTCGACTTGTCAGGAGCGTATCCCTCTTTTTGCTTGTGGCGCTCTGCATAGTGCAACTTTTATCGAAGACCTTGAGCTTGGAGGTCTTATGTGCCGATATGCTTGCCGCATCTTCTCTTCTGCTTCTCTTTCCCCTCAGCTTTGAGGACCCCGGAAAATCCCTGCCCCATGTGTTGGGGCTGGCAGCCGTTTATTTGATACTTGCGCTAAGTACCTTTTTCCGTACACGGGAATGTATGCTTTTCACTTCTGTTGCCTTTTTGGGCGTTTTATGCTATACTATTTTCAGGGCGGTGGAAAGGTATGGAAATATACGCACCCTATTCAGGACAGATGCCGTGTGGTGCGCCACAGAAAATTTTTCCCGTATGTTTTACGTGTTTCTTTTCGGCATCTTGGGAGCAGCCGCTCTTACTGCTTCCCGTTACGAGGCCCCGTCATGGTTGTTCGGTCTGCTGGTAATGATGCTCGCAGCCTTTTTCGGCGTTAATTATTATAAAGCATATACCGGCAGAACAATGCTTATCGGTGCCGGAAAAGAAAAGGAAATGAAGCGTATAATCGAGGGCAATCTGCGCGGGACTCCGGAATACGGAGGTCCTGATGAGCATATGAATGCGATTTACGGAAAGGTGTTGAGGTTTATGGAGAGCAAAAAGCCCTTTCTTGATGAGAACTTTTGTTTGGATGACCTTGCAAAAGCCGTTTTTACCAACAAGGTGTATTTGTCAAAGGCCATAAATTATTATTCCGGCCGTAATTTCCGGCAGTTTGTTAATTATTACCGCATTATGTATGCTACCGGAATTATGAAAAAAGACCGCCGTCTGAAGGTTACGGAACTTGCCATGATGTGCGGTTTCCGTTCGCTGGTTACTTTTAATATGGCTTTCAAATTATATATGAATATGACGCCCGGCGCTTATTACGGAGTGCTTGCGGCAAATGAAAAGGCTGTTTCGAAGTCGGGTGCGAAGTTCGGCCTTCCGGAGCCTGCGTTAGTTTAAAGCTTGACACTCTTCCCAAAGCAGGAATATTACCTGCACCTCAAAGTTCAACACCCTTCCAGCTGTCAGGAATAGGGGCGGTAACGGAAATTTCTGTCTTTTTTACCGGATGCACAAAGCTTGTCATATAGCTGTGCAGGCAAATACCCTTATCGGGGTTGGAGCGCGGAGCGCCGTATTTCAGGTCACCCTTGATAATGCAGCCGATGTTCGAAAGCTGGCAGCGTATCTGGTGATGCCTGCCCGTAAGGAGTTCGACTTCAAGCAGATGATAACGGTCGGTGTCTTGAAGCCACCGGTATTTGAGCTGTGCGAGTTTGGCATTTCCGCCGGCTCTTTTTACAACATAGCTTTTATTCTGCTTTTCATTACGGACCAGCAGGTTTTCCAACAGACCTTCTTCTGAGGGAGGCATGCTGCAGCATAGGGCAAGATATTTTTTTTGAATTCCGCCTTTGCGGAATAGCTCTGCCATACGTTCCAGAGCTTTGGAGGTTTTGGCGAAAATCACGATGCCGCTTACAGGGCGGTCGAGACGGTGGGGGACTCCCATGAACACTTGTCCGGGTTTCCCGTCTCTTTGCGCAATAAATGCTTTCAGGGTTTCGCTTAAGGCTTCATCTCCGGTCTTGTCTCCCTGTACTATTTCTCCTGCCCGTTTGTAGAATAAGAGCAGGTGATTGTCTTCGTAGAGTATGCGTGCCTGCAAGTCTTCGAATTCTGCTTTTGGGAGTTGCCTGTAAATCATACGGCAAATATAATGACAAAATGTCAGAAAATAAGCAATGGCACGCGATTGGATGAAGGTATAAGCGTTGCGCATCAAAAGAAACGCAGAAAACGAAAACAGATAAAACAAAATATTATGGGAAAAATTATAGGAATAGACCTCGGAACTACCAATAGTTGCGTGGCAGTAATGGAAGGCAATCAGCCGACCATCATCATCAATAACGAAGGCGAGCGCACTACTCCGTCTATCGTGGCATTTACTAAGGAAGGCGAGCGCAAGGTGGGTGCTCCCGCGAAGCGTCAAGCCATCACCAATCCTCAAAATACGGTGTCCAGCATCAAGCGCTTCATGGGTGAAACCTACGATAGGGTAAGCAAGGAAGTATCGCGTATGCCATATAAAGTGGTACGCGGCGAAAACAATACCCCGCGCGTGGATATTGACGGCCGCATGTATTCTCCGCAGGAAATATCAGCCATCATTCTTCAAAAAATGAAGAAGACGGCGGAAGACTATTTGCGTCAGGATGTTACCGGGGCGGTTATAACGGTTCCGGCATACTTCAGCGACTCTCAGCGTCAGGCTACCAAGGAAGCCGGCAGAATTGCAGGACTCGATGTAAAGCGCATCATCAATGAGCCCACGGCAGCCGCCCTTGCTTATGGTCTGGATAAGAAACATAAGAATATGAAGGTTGCGGTATACGACCTCGGTGGCGGTACCTTTGATATAAGCATATTGGAACTCGGAGACGGCGTGTTCGAGGTAAAGAGCACCAACGGCGACACTCATTTAGGCGGCGATGATTTCGACCAAATGATAATCGATTGGCTTGCTCAGGAGTTTGCATCCGACAATGGCGGTTTCGACCTCAAGAAAGACCCGATGGCTCTCCAACGTCTCAAAGAGGCTGCTGAAAAAGCCAAGATAGAGCTTTCCAATCTGACAAGCACCGAAATCAATCTGCCTTATATCACAGCGGATTCGACAGGTCCCAAGCACCTTGTAAAAACTCTTACAAGAGCCAAGTTTGAAGCCCTTTGCGACCCTCTTTTCCAGCGCACTATTGAGCCTTGCCGCAAGGCCCTTGCAGATGCAAATCTCTCTGCAAGCCAGATAGATGAAATCTTGTTGGTGGGCGGCAGTACACGTATACCCAAGATTCAGGAGCTGGTACAGTTGTTCTTCGGAAAGGAGCCCAACCGCAGTGTCAATCCCGATGAGGTTGTAGCTATCGGAGCCAGCATACAAGGCGGTGTGCTTGCAGGCGATGTTAAAGATGTGCTTTTGCTCGACGTTACCCCGCTTTCTCTCGGTATAGAGACTCTCGGAGGCGTGATGACCAAGCTTATCGAAAGCAACACCACCATTCCTGTACATAAGGAGCAGGTGTTCAGCACGGCGGCCGACAATCAGCCTTCCGTAGAAATCCGTGTGCTTCAGGGCGAGCGTCCCATGGCTAAAGACAACAAGCAAATCGGTGTCTTCCATTTGGACGGTATTTCTCCGGCACCGCGTGGAATTCCTCAGATTGAAGTTTCTTTCGACATTGATGCCAACGGCATACTCAGCGTTTCGGCTAAAGACAAAGCCACAGGCAAGGAGCAAAGCATACGCATAGAGGCATCAAGCGGTCTTAGCGAAGATGAAATCAAGCGTATGCGCGATGAGGCCAAGGCCAATGAAGAGGCTGACAGAATCGCTAAGGAAAGAGTGGATAAGATTAACAATGCAGATGCTCTCGTATTCCAGACGGAAAAGAATCTCAAGGACTATGGCGACAAGATTCCCGCCAACAATAAGTCCGCCATTGAGGCTGCTCTCAATCCTCTCAAGGAGGCGGTTAAGAATCAGAATTTAGATGATATAGACAAGTATCAGAAGCAGCTCGAGGAAGCCTGGCACGCAGCATCGGAATCGATGAATGCCCAGCAGGGCCCGCAGGCAGGTCAGCAGTCCGGTCCACAGGGCGGCTCGCAAGGCGGTTCGCAAGGTCCGCAAGGTCCGCAAGGCGGCCCCGGTCCCGACTACGGTAACGAAAAACCCGAAGAGCAGTAATCTGTCTTGACAACACATACCGCTTTTTAAATTATTGATTCCATTTCATTCAATTCCATTTCTTGATTTTTCATTCTTTTAATTTAAATGGTCAATAATTAAGCTATAGCAAGATTTTACTCCGAATGTCCGATTTTCTTTAAGAATTTCGGACATTTTTTTGTTGCGTAATTGGTTTTGCCCGAGAACCTCCTTCTCATATCGCCGCCGGCAGCTTGCCCCTGAGAGAACTCCGCTCACTTTGTTCGCTCCGGCCACTCCCACCGTTTCCTGCGTGGTCTTCTACCACTTGTCTCCGGCGGGCTCCTCCCGTCGTTTACTGCGGCGCTGGCTGCCTCCTCCGAAGACCGTCTCGCTAAGCTCGACCCCACCATTCCGCTTCGCGATAGCACTTCGTGACTCCGCTTCGCTTCAAGGTCCGCCCCTCTTACGATGCCGAGGGTGCCACGGGTCCCTGGAGGAGCAGCCATTGCCGCCCCAAAGCAAGCGTAAAATGTAACTCTCTGACTATCAGCGAAATCCTTAAAGAACACCCGACAATTTTCCTGACCTTGTTTAAGGATCTGCCTCATTATCAGCACTATCCATTTTACGCTCGATTCGCGGATGCGCCACACATCTGCTTATGAAATCTTGTGTTTGTGTTTTTTTGTATTATCAGTTGCATTTTACGCTCAATACGCGGATGCGGAAGCCTTCATTCAGATGAAGAGATTTGCAGCGGTCAGGTTGCTGTGAAGAATAAAGAAAAGGCGGCGTAAAGGTTAATGAAGTCAGCTATTAAACAGACACGAGCGGGCAAGTGATTTTGCCGCTCGTGTTTTTTAATGTAGTCTTGTCTTTCGCTTAATTCGCAAATCGCTTCGTAAAAACTGTCTACGCTTTGCCGTCTGAGCCGAGAACGTTGACGATTTTGTGAATGTAGAGTTTCTTCATTTCGTCGCGTGCGGGGCCGAGATATTTGCGCGGGTCGAATTCTCCGGGCTTTTCAGCAAGGACGCGGCGCACGGTGGCGGTCAGGGCAAGGCGGCTGTCGGAGTCGATATTGATTTTGCATACGGAACTTTTTGCGGCCCTGCGGAGCTGCTCTTCGGGAATACCTACTGCATTGGGCAGTTTTCCGCCATGGGTATTGATTATATCAACATATTCCTGCGGTACGCTGGAGGAGCCGTGGAGCACGATGGGGAAGCCGGGGAGCCTTTTCTCGATTTCGTGAAGTATGTCAAAAGCCAGCGGGGGAGGTACCAGGCGACCGGTTTCAGGGTCTATTGTGCATTGCTCGGGCTTGAATTTGTAGGCGCCGTGGCTGGTGCCTACGGAAATTGCGAGACTGTCGCAACCGGTGCGCTTGCTGAAGTCCACCACCTCTTCGGGGCGGGTGTAGTGCGATTCCTCAGATGAAACCTCATCTTCTACTCCGGCAAGAACTCCAAGCTCGGCTTCTACGGTAACATCGTACTTGTGGGCATAGTCGGCAACCTGCTTGGAAAGCGCAATGTTCTCTTCATAAGGAAGAGCGGAGCCGTCAATCATAACGCTGGAGAAACCCATATCCACGCAGCTCTTGCAAACCTCGAAAGAGTCGCCGTGGTCTAAATGGAGAGCAATTTGAGGCTTTTCCCAGCCAAGTTCTTTGGCATATTCCACAGCGCCTTCCGCCATATAGCGAAGAAGAGTTTGATTTGCATAATTGCGGGCTCCTTTGCTTACTTGGATGATGACAGGCGATTTGGTTTCGGCAGCAGCCTGGATAATGGCTTGAAGCTGCTCTAAATTATTGAAGTTGAAAGCGGGGATGGCATAACCACCCTTTATGGCCTTTGCGAACATCTCTCGGGTGTTCACCAGGCCTAAATCTTTGAAGTGTATCATTGTATTATTTTAGAATTAAATAGATATTTACTCAATACATCTACAAAATTAACTATTTTTGTGGAAGAAAACTATTTTTATCAATTTTTAATGAGCCATAAAGCATTAATTTTTTCTGCGCCTTCGGGTTCGGGCAAAAGTACCATAGTCCGTCATATCCTGGAGCATCATCCCGAAATGGAATTTTCCATATCCGCTACATCACGTGAGCCTCGAGGGGAGGAGCAGGACGGCGTGGATTATTATTTTCTGTCCGAAGATAAATTCCGCCGGCTTATAGCCGAAGATGGTTTTGTGGAGTATGAAGAGGTGTATGCAGGCCGTTTTTATGGCACCCTTAAAAAGGAAGTTGAGCGCATTTGGGCGGAGGGCCATGTGATTGTTTTCGATGTAGATGTGAAAGGAGGGATAAATCTGAAGAACTATTTTGGAGATGATGCCTTGTCGGTATTTATTCAGGCCCCATCGCTTGAGGTCCTGCGCCAAAGATTGGAAAGTCGCGGCACAGACAGCGCAGCAGATATAGAAAAACGCCTTGCAAAGGCATCAGAAGAGATGAGTTATGCCCATCAGTTTGATGTCCTGCTGCTCAATGACGATTTGCAAAAGGCCTTGGAAGAAGCGGAAAACTTAGTATCTGATTTCTTGAAAAAATGAAAATAGCCGTATACCCGGGTTCTTTCGACCCGCTTCACGTCGGACATCTCGCCATTATGGAATATCTTACAGGCGAGCAGGCATTCGACTGGGTATACCTTGTGATATCTCCCCAAAACCCCTTCAAAGACCCATCCAAGGCGGCCAATGCGCTTAAACGTTTAAACGATGCCATTGCTGCCGTAAAGCGTCATCCCGAACTTCGTGTTTGGGTGGATGATATAGAACTTAATATCCCGCCGCCGAATTATACCATCAAGACTTTGGATGCCCTCAAGGAGCGTGAGCCTGAAAACGATTTCACTCTTATTATAGGGGCTGACAATTTGGCCGGTCTCAGCAGATGGCGCCAGGTAAGGAAGATACTCAGCGGCTATGAAGTGATGGTTTATCCGCGGCGTGGCTTCGATTCCCCGAAATTGCTTGAGGAGCTTCTGCAATGGTGCAGCGAAAAACATGTCCACTGCAAGGGCGTACATCTGATAGATGCGCCTCTCGTCGATATATCTTCAAGTGAAATCAGAAACGCCGAGGCTAAGGGCCTGGATGTTTCGGAGTGGCTTATGTAGAGCGCTAGATTGGCGCCGAAGCAAGCAATAGATTACACAAGCAATCGATTACAAGAGCTTCTTTTTGCGGAAGATAATTATTGTCGCCAGCACTACGATTGCCATCAGCGCAAAAAGTCCCAACCATGAAAGGGGCAGCTCGGCGAACGGGAGTTTCACGTTCATTCCGTAGAATTCCGCAATGAGGGTTGCAGGCGTCAGCAGCACGCTTATGAGCGTGAAAATCTTCATAATGCTGTTCTGCTCTAAATTAATCAGACCTATTACGGTATTCTGCAGATATTCCAGTCTCTCGAAGTTGAAATTGCTGTGTTTAATAAGAGATGAAATGTCCTGCAACAGCACCTCTAATTTAGCTTCCAAACGGTCGGGATAGCGGTCGCTTTTGAGAATATTCGTTATAAGCCTTTGTTTGTCTACAATATTCTGTCGCACCGTCATGGAGTTTTCCTGCAATTGGTTGATGTCCAAGAGGAAATCTTCATTGATATCTTCTTTTTGATTGATGCGCTTGCTGAACAGGGAGGTCTCCTTGCTCATAAGCTCGATAATATCGGCATCCAAGTCTATACGCTGGTCCATTATGGAAGCGAAGATAAACCATCCGTTTTCGTACGAAGCGGGACGGGCCTGTATGCGGCGCTGCAATAAATCGAATGAAAGGAGGGGTATGTCGCGCAGAGTGGCGAGTATTCCTCCGACAATGGTAAATGACACCGGGTCTTCCGACAATTCGTCGCCGGAAGGGGATAAGAAGTTGGTATTTGCAAAGATTGCCGCTTCACTTTCGGAAAACCTGGATGAGCTTTCAATCTCCTCCGCAGTAGCTCGGCTTTGTATTTCTATTCCGAGGAAGGCCTCGGTAGCTTTTTTTTCTTCGCCTGTGGGGGCGAGCAGGTCAATCCAAAGTACACTTTCTTTGCCGATGTGGGCAAATTCCGTTTCGAATTGGCTTACAAGTATGTCAGCTCCCTGCCTGTAGAAAATGCTGATCATATTATTCTTTCTTAGAGGTTTAACTTTGGGCCTAGCTGACGTCACGGACAAGTCAGCCTGCAAAAATACGAATAATTCCTTAAAAATTATTCATTATAACAAAATAATAAATATATTTGCATAAATGAAGCAGAAACGCATATCCTTCTTTTGGTGGTGGCAGCTATCCCTCGATTCGGACAGCGGTTTTTAGGTGTATAGAATAATAGACTTAATATATTATACAAGGGCTGTTCGAATTCGGACAGCTGTTTTTTTTATTTAAATCAACAAACAATGAAACAGAAAAAATACCTTCTTCCAGACTCTGAGATTCCCAAGCAATGGTTTAATATTCAGGCGATTATGCCCAACAAGCCGCTGCCGATTCTAAATCCGGCGACCCGTGAGCCCCTTCGGGCGGAAGACCTTTTTCCCATATTTTCCGAAGAATGTTCAAGGCAGGAATTCGACAGAGAGAACGAATGGATACCAATTCCGGAACCCGTCCGCCGGCAGTATGCATCATACAGATGTACGCCGCTCATACGTGCCTACGAACTTGAAGAGGCCCTTGGCACTCCGGCTCATATTTATTATAAAAACGAGAGCGTTTCCCCGGCAGGCTCCCATAAACTTAATTCTGCATTAGCCCAGGCCTATTATGCAAAGATACAGGGCGTTACCAACGTGACCACTGAAACGGGAGCAGGGCAGTGGGGAGGCGCTTTGGCTTATGCCGCTAAAAAATTCGGTCTCGAATGCGCCGTCTATATGGTAAAGGCAAGCTACAACCAAAAGCCTTACAGGCGCTCAATCATGCAGACCTACGGGTCCGCCATCACCCCGTCTCCATCCATGTCCACACGTGCCGGCAAGGACATCCTGACGATTAATCCGAACGATCACGGAACTCTCGGCGGTGCGATTTCCGAGGCAATCGAACTTGCTCTATCCACGCCTAATTGCAAATACACACTTGGCTCGGTATTGAATCATGTCTGCCTGCATCAGACCGTAATCGGCTTGGAGGCGGAGAAACAGATGGAAATGACCGGAGAATATCCCGATATTGTGATTGCCTGCTTCGGCGGAGGCTCTAATTTCAGCGGCATAGCATTTCCTTTCATGAGGCATAATATTCTCAATGGCAAAAAGACACGCTTTATAGCGGCGGAGCCGTCCAGCTGCCCGAAGCTGACGTGCGGTAATTTTACCTATGACTTTGCTGATGAAGCCGGCTTGACGCCCCTGCTGCCAATGTTTACGGTAGGTCACGGATTCAAGCCCGCGTCCATACATGCAGGAGGGCTGCGTTACCACGGAGCAGGCGTGATAATATCCCAGCTGATGAAAGACGGCTATATTGAGGCTCAGGATTTTGTACAGACAGAGACCTTTGAGGCAGGGGTTTTGTTCGCCCGCACGGAAGGCATTATTCCCGCACCGGAATCCTGCCACGCGATTGCATGCACCATCAAGGAGGCTCTAAAGTGCAAGGAAACAGGAGAGGAAAAGACCATTTTATTTAATCTGTCAGGGCATGGTTTGGTGGATATGAGCGCATATGATATGTATTTGGCAGGGGAGATGAGGGATTATGCTTTGAGTGATGAGGAACTTGCCGGCTATATTTCAGAAGCGGGCAAGTTGAAGAAATAGCAGGTAGCCGGTAAGTTGAAGAAATAAAAGGGCCGGCTTGATGTGGTCAAGTCAGTATTTTTCCTTAAATTTGTCATCTTGAATGAACGATTTTCCCTCAAAGACTTTGCAGATGGCTGTTGAGGCCATCAGCTCCCTGCCCGGAGTGGGGACTCGAAGCGCACTCCGTCTTGCTCTTCATCTGCTCCGTCAGCCAAAAGAGCAGATTCATCATTTTTCCGAAGCGATTGCCGCTCTTGCAGACGATATACATTATTGCAGCGTATGCAGCATGGTTTCGGATGGCGATATCTGCAGCATCTGCGCCGATTCTTCACGCGACCATTCTACAATTTGTGTAGTGGAAAGCGTGAGGGACGTCATGAGCATAGAGGCTACCGGCCAATATAAGGGCGTGTACCATGTGCTGGGGGGAATTATCTCCCCGATAGACGGCATGGGGCCTTCGGATTTGACAATCGCAAGTTTGGTGGAGAGAGTAAAGGAGGCTAAGGGAGATGTTGAGGTGATTTTGGCGCTTAGCGGTGATGTTGAAGGGGAAACCACATCTTTTTATATTTACCGGCAGATAGAGGCCTTAGGCCCCAAGGTTTCCACCCTCGCACGCGGGCTCGGCTTCGGAGATGACCTCGAATATGCCGATTCCATCACTTTGGGCCGCTCCATTCTCAACCGTCAGATTTTCAAGCCATGATTCTGGAGCCCGTCCTCCTCTCGCTTGCCCTGTGTGCGGACTGTTTTGCGGTGAGTCTGTGTTGCAGCGTAACAATAAAAGAGATTAAATGGAAGAATGCCTGCGTAATAGCGTTGGCTTTTGCAATAATTCAATCCGGAATGCTTGCTGTGGGATGGGGATTGGGGGATATTCTTTTAGGAGTGGTGGGAAAAGCCGCGAATATAATTGCTTTTGCACTTTTGCTGTATGTTTCCTTAAGCTTAATCTTTGAGGCATTTTCGAAAAAGGTGGAGATGCGCGAGCTGAATTCTGTCAAGAAGGTGCTTATAGCAGGCATAGCCACCAGTATTGATGCAGCCGCAGTGGGAGCCGCCAAGTCTATGGAGAATGTATCCGGAGAGTTTCTGCCGCTCTTCATAACGCTTTTTATACTTACCGCCCTTTCCGTTTGCCTTGGCATTCTCGGAGGAAGCGCCCTTGGCGGCAAATACGGAAAAACCGCCAAATTATTCGGCGGCTTGGTTTTGTTGCTTATAGCCTTTTGGAAGCTATTCCGTTAGATATTTGCCGTTCTTAGTCCAGTTCCACAATCCTATTATGCTGGCAATGATGCATATTGCGAATTGGATGACTAAAAAATACTTGCCGAGATTAAGATTGAGCGCTATCGCAAAAACATCTGCAACTATCCACATATACCATTGATGAATGTAAGATAGGGTAAGCCACCAGGTCCCTATAATGCTTAAGGTGGTAGTTATGGAGTCGAGAAGGGGATTGGGGTCGGCAAGAGCGCGGAGAATAAAGTATAGAAGAGGGATGCCGATGACGGCAATTATAAGGCTGATGACGGCCACTTTCCGGCTCATTCTGTTCAGGGGGATGCTTTTGTCGGAGTGGTCTCGTTGTTCGCGTTCTTTCTTCCAATTTGCAATCCCTACGAATCCCATCACAATATAATAGATATTCAGCACGCCCATCGCCCAGGTTTGGGAAGAGAAGAACACGTATGCGGCTGCTATGCAGCTTGGGATATATACATACCACATCAGTTTGTGGTGGAGAATCTGCAGTACCAGAAATACGGCGAATGTAATCAGCGAAAAAAATTCGCAGGCTTTCAGAAATTCGGGACTTGATAAAAATGCGGATAATGTCGTAAGTATCATACTTTCAATGCTAAAGTTTGCAAAGGTAAGGAAATTTTTTTAACTTTGCAGGCTTTTTGTATCGGTATGCCCGGTCGAAGCATAAATATAAAGTTAAACTACTAGTTTGTTTTTAAATTACAATCATGACAGAAAATCAAGAAATCAAGCAGGAAGTTCCGGTAGAAGCACCAGTTACCGAAGAAACCCCTGTGGAAGCTCCGGTACAGGAAGTTACTGTAGAAGAAGCTCCCGTGCAAGAGGTTCCGGCAGAAGCTGCAACAGTGCAAGAGACACCTGCAGAACCTGCTCCCGTAAAAGAAACTCCGGCAGAGGCTGCACCGGCAGCTGAAGCGCCTGTAGAAGAAGTACTGGCGACAGAAGCAGCTGTGGCTGAAACACCTGCAGAAGCAGCGCCCGTGGCAGAAACGCCTGTGGCAGAAGCACCTGCAGCTCCCGTAGTTGAAAAACCCAAAAGGCGGCTCAATGCATCCGTACCCTCAAAAGACTTTGACTGGGATGCCTTCGAGAGCGACGACGAGTTCTACGGTGGAGCAGATCAAGAAAAAATTCAGGAAGCCTATAATGCAACTCTTTCCAAAGTTGTGGAAGGAGAGGTTGTGGAAGGCGAAGTTACCTCAGTCGGAAAGCGCGAAATAACCGTCACAATCGGCGGCAAGAGCGAAGGCGTAATCTCTACCACAGAATTCCGCTATAATCCTGAGCTCAAAGCCGGCGATAAGGTGGAAGTATTTGTAGAAAGCGCAGAAGACAGGAAGGGGCAGTTGGTTCTCAGCCATCGCAAGGCACGCGCCCTCAAGAGCTGGGATCGTGTAAACGAAGCATACCAGAATGACGAAATCGTGAAGGGTTTCGTAAAAACCCGCACCAAGGGCGGTATGATTGTGGATGTGTTCGGCATAGAGGCATTCCTGCCCGGCAGCCAAATCGACATCAAGCCTATCCGCGATTACGACCAGTATGTAGGCCAGACCATTGATTTCAAGATAGTAAAGATAAATCAGGAGTACCGCAATGTGGTTGTTTCCCATAAGGCCCTTCTTGAGGCAGAGCAGGAAGCCAAGCGCGCGGAACTCATTTCCAAGCTTGAAAAAGGCCAGGTACTTGAGGGTACTGTCAAGAATATCACCAACTATGGCGTATTCGTAGACCTAGGCGGAGTAGACGGTCTTGTCCATATAACAGACCTTTCTTGGGGCCGCGTAAATCATCCCGAAGAATTGGTGGAACTCGACAGCAAAATAAAAGTTGTAGTTCTCGACTTCAACTCCGAGCAAAAGCGCATCGCACTCGGTCTCAAACAACTTACTGCTCATCCCTGGGATAATCTCGACGCCAACCTCAATGTCGGAGACAAGGTTAAGGGCAAGGTTATCCTCATTGCCGACTATGGCGCATTCGTAGAGATTGAGCCGGGCGTGGAAGGCCTCATACATGTAAGCGAAATGTCTTGGAGCCCAAGGCTTCACAGCGCTCAGGACTTCCTTAAGGTAGGAGACGAGGTGGATGCCCAGATACTCAGCATCGACCGCGAAAACCGCAAGATAAGTCTCGGTCTCAAACAACTCACAGCCAATCCCTGGGAGAATATTTCAGACAAATATCCCAACGGCAGCGCACACAAGGCCACAATCCGCAACATTACCAACTTCGGCGTATTTGCCGAATTGGAAGACGGCGTTGAAGGTCTCGTGCACATCAGCGACCTCAGCTGGAACAAAATCAAGCATCCTTCAGATGTTGTTGCCGTAGGTGACGTTATAGATGTTCAGATTTTGGACCTCGACGAAGTTGGTCATAAGCTCAGCCTCGGTCACAAGCAGCTCACTCCCAATCCTTGGGATGCCATAGAAGCTGAGTTCCCCGTAGGCAGTACTGTAGAGGGCACCATCACTTCCACCACCGACAAGGGCGCCAATGTTGAATTGGGCGCTGAGGTTCCCGGCTTCGCATTCAACCGCGAGCTTATCAAGGAAGACGGCAAACAGGCAGTTGCAGGAGA
>JAAZIW010000188.1 GCA_012800665.1 Rikenellaceae bacterium | reverse complement strand
CAAAGTCCGGAATATCCATTACGCTGAAGTGGGGGTCATCGGTGTAGCAGAATTCCCTATATACTTCGTCACAACCGAAAAAGAGGTCGTGCTTGCGGCAAATGTCCGCTATCTGCAACATCTCTTCCTTGGAAAAGAGGGTGCCGGTAGGATTTGAGGGATTGCTTATAAGGATTGCGCTTGTCCGGGGAGTGATATGTTTTTCAATCTCGGATACCGGCGGCAGGCGGAAGCCATCTTTGATGTCGGTATGGATGCCTGCCAACTTGACACCGAATTTGCTTGCAATAGCGCTATAGTTGCAGTAGTAGGGCTCAAACACTATTACTTCTCCGCCGAAGTTGGTGGTTATTTGAAAGAAAAAGTCTAAAGCTTCCGACCCCGCAACTGTCACTATAATATCTTCAAGCGAGATGTCCACACCTACAGACTTGTAGTATTTGTCTAAAAGGGCACGGCGCAATTCCGGCGAGCCGATGGAATTAGAGTAAGAGAGATGGTCGAATTGGTAATTGCGGACAGCATCTATGGCGCTTTGGGGAGACTTTATGTCAGGGGCGCCTATATTGAGGTGATAAACCTTGACGCCATCTGCCTTCGCTTTTTCAGCAAATGGGTTAAGCATGCGGATAGCCGATGTGGGCATGTGTTCCGCTAAATGTGAAATCTGAGGCATATGATTGCAAAGATATGCAATTTTTGGCTAACTTTGTCGGGATGAAAGCGATTTTTGGATGAGTTATCAACTAAGCATCACGCCTCAAGAAATAGAAAAATTGCCTTTGGTGGCATTTGAAGGAAAAATCAATGTTATAAGCGAGCCTGGCAAGGAGTTCGAAAGAGCTCTCAAATATTTGCGAAGGCAAAAGGTGATAGGCTTTGACACCGAGTCCAAGCCTGTATTCACACCCGGAGTGCGAGGTAACGGGGTGGCCTTGGTTCAGCTTTCGGGAAAAGACGAAGCATTTCTCTTCCGTGTTCAGAAATTGGGAATGTTAGGCAAACTTTGTCATATCTTTGCCGACCCCTTTATTCTAAAAGTGGGCGCAGCCTCCTCAGATGATGTGCGCGGCTTGCAGCGCATTCAAGCTTTTACTGAGCGAAGGTTCGTAGACCTTCAGAAAATGGTTTGGGAATACGGCATCAAAGATAAGAGCGTAAAAAAGATGGCGGCCATAATATTGGGCGTGCGCATCTCTAAAACCCAACAGTTGAGTAATTGGGAAGCGCCTGTGTTGAGTGAAGCCCAGCTTAAATATGCGGCCACAGATGCCTGGATATGCCGCGAAATGTATCTTAAATTGCGAAGGAGTCGCAAAGAGCCGCTCAAATCGGAACAGATGCTGCCTCCCGAGCAACTTCTCAAGATGGCTAAAAAATGACAGCAAAAATATATTTGAAGAAAGGCCGCGAGGCCTCCATCCTGCGTTTTCACCCTTGGGTGTTTTCAGGGGCGGTGGCAAATGTTGTAGGTAATCCGTCCGAAGGAGATTTGGTGGGGGTTTATTCTTCCACCGGGGAGATTTTGGCCATGGGCCATTGGCAAGTCGGTTCTATTGTAGTGCGCATACTTTCTTTTGCGGGAGATCCCTCATCGGCTGTTTTTTGGACGGATGCGCTTCGTGCGGCTTATGAACTTAGGGTCGGGGTGGGATTGGTGAATTCACGCAAGACAAATTGTTATAGATTGGTGCATGGAGAAGGGGATGGATTACCCGGGTTGATAATAGATTATTATGATGGAGTAATTGTAATGCAGGCTCATTCTGCAGGCATGTTCCGCGCCAAAAAGCAGATTTGCGAGGCTCTCCAAAGCCTTTATGGCAAAAAACTCAAGGCGGTATACGACAAGAGCAGCGGCACCGCTCCGTTCAAGGCGGGCTTGGAACTCATAGACGGCTATCTTTACAAGGCTCCGGATTTTACAGATGAGCCTGTGATTGTGAGTGAGAACGGACATAAATTCAAGATAGATTGGAGGGAAGGGCAGAAGACGGGCTTTTTCCTGGACCAGCGCGATAACCGCGCCCTTGTGGAAAGCTACTCCAAAGGACGCAGAGTGCTTAATCTCTTCTCTTATACAGGAGGCTTTTCGGTTTATGCTTTGGCAGGCGGGGCTTTAAGGGCGGATTCTGTGGATTCTTCTTCCAAAGCCATATCGATAGCAAGCGAGAATTTAGAACTGAATGGTTTTTCGTCTGACCGGCATGAGGAATATTGTTCTGATGTAAAAGATTTTTTAGCTACCGTAGAGCCGGGCAAATACGATTTGATTATTGTGGACCCTCCTGCATTTGCAAAGCATCGCGGAGCAGTATCTCAGGCGCTTAGGGCCTATCAGAGGCTTAATGCCGCCGCAATAGAGGCGGTGGCGCACGGAGGGCTCGTATTCAGCTTTTCCTGCTCCCAAGTGGTGGACCGCCAGGCTTTTCTCGAAGCTGTTTTTTCCGCTTCTGCGCAAACAGGCCGCCGCGTGCGCATTCTTGACAGACTCAATCAGCCTGCCGACCACGCAGTGAATATTTATCATCCCGAAGGGGAATATCTGAAAGGCCTGCTTTTATATGTCGAGTAAGCTTTCAGATTTTTTACGCAAATGGATGTTGGTGTTGTCTATGCTGCTTGGCGTAGGTATATATCTTTTTTTGCGTTTTGTTCCCGGCTTCGGGCAGGCAGAGCTCACATATAGTTTAATAGCAAAGGAATCTCAGCCTTTCCTGGTGGGGATTATGCTCTTCCTGCAGTTCAATGTAACGGCTCCGTCCGACCTTCATGTACGTCGCTGGCATGCAGAAGTGCTTTCTGTTCAGGCATTGCTCTTTGCAGTGTTTACTGTCGTTACGATTCTCCTTCCCCACGGAGAACTTAGAATACTTTCGGAATGCGCCATGCTTTGCTTCATCTGTCCTACGGCCTCTGCCGCCGGGGTAATTACTTCGCGCATAGGCGGCTCGCTCCAGCAGACTATGGCTTATCTGCTCCTTAGCGACATAATGGCTACGCTGCTTATACCCTTGGTGGTTCCGCTTATCAATCCACAGGAAGGGCTGAGTTATTTTGGCCTGCTTTGGAGTGTAAGCAAGAGGGTGTTCTCCATGCTGGTACTGCCCTGTATCCTTGCCTGGACTATCCGCTATACTCTGCCCAAAGTGCAGAAATGGTTTGCATCCTTTGTGAATTACGCTTTTTATGTCTGGGGCATAGCCCTGCTTTTTGCAATTTCGTTAGCTACCCGTTCCTTGGTTTTGTCGCATTCCCCATTCTACATGGCGTTTCTCATAGGACTCGTAGCGCTTGCCTGCTGCATAGGGCAGTTTCTGCTCGGACGAAGGATTGCAAGGCGCTACGGTCACAGCATTTCCATCACTGCGGGCCAGACCTTCGGGCAAAAGAATACCGGCTTCCTTATATGGCTTGGCATCAATTATATGACTCCAATCACATCGGTAGCCGGCGGTCTTTATTCAATATGGCAGAACCTCGTCAACTCTTGGGAACTGCAACACTACAAGTCAAAGAATAGTTAAATATTCGCTTTCTTCCAAACTTTGGTAGCGGTGCAGCAGGTGTTAACTCCAAGTCCCCCGCAACTGAGACGGAAGTCACCTTTTTCGAGCCTCCATTTGCCGTCTGCACCTACAAAGGCGAGGTCTTTGGCGGGCACCCTAAATTCCACCACCTTGCTTTCGCCGGGTTGCAGTTCTATCTTCGTGAAGGAGCGCAGGCGCCTTACATCCGGCACAATGCTCGCTACCAAATCGGAAGAATACAGCAGGACGGCTTCTTTGCCCGGAAGATTTCCGGTATTCTTTACGGTAACTTTCACATTCAGCACATCATCGGCGGTGAATTCGCTCTTGTCCACCTCAAGCCCGCTGTATTCGAAAGTGGTATAGCTGAGGCCTGCTCCGAAGGGCCACTGCACATACATGGTGGCATCGTAATTATAGGCTCCCGCCATGGTTGGTACATTTTCGGATACCTTGTGGTCGTAGGTGTGAAGGTCGTTCACATGCTTGGAGTAGGTGAAGGGGAGCTTGCCGCTGAAATTTTCTTTTCCGCTGAGTAGGAGAGCCAGGGCATCACCGCCATAGTTGCCGGGAAGCATCATATTCACAACGGCTTCTATATTGGGAAGTCCTACGATGTCGTTGATTATTCTGGGACGTCCCTGGTTAAGCAGCAGCACAATGGGCTTGCCCACCTTGGAAAGAGCTTTTACAAGATTCTTTTGATTGGCGGATAGATTGAGGTCTTCGATGTTGCCGGGAGTCTCGCAATAGGAATTTTCCCCCACGCAGGCTATTATTACATCGGCCCTGCGGGCGGCGGATACGGCGGCATCTATATTAATGTTCTTCTCTTGCTTCCAAGCCATATAATCTTCTACATATTCCACTCCGGGAACATAGCTGACGCTTCCGAACTCGTTTTTTAGGGCTTCGTAAATAGTGTTGTACCAAGCGGTGTATTTTTCTTCCGCCGTGCCTTGCCAAGTATAGCTCCAACCTCCGTTGAGTGAGCGTATGCTGTTGCCGTTGGGGCCTGTTACAAGTATGCGGAGGCCTTTCTTTAAAGGAAGGATGCCGCTGTTTTCCAACAACACCTGGCTTTCCACTGCGGCGGCAAGGGCTGCTTCTTTGAATTCTTCGCAAGCAACTTTGTCGTATGCTTTCACATCCCAGGTAGGATTATCGAACAGGCCGAGGCGGTATTTCAGGCGCAGCACCCTGCGGCAGGCATCGTCTATGCGTTTTTGCGGGATAAGTCCTTCTTTTACCGCAGCGATTATATCATCGCAGGCAGTGGGGTCGTACGGCTCCATTACCATATCGATACCTGCATTTATGCCTAAGGCAAGAGCTTCTTTGCGGTTTGCGGCCACACGCTCGCGAGTCCAGAGATTATTGATGTCCGCCCAGTCGGTTACTATCATTCCGTCCCAATTAAGGTCTTCTTTGAGCCAAACGGTGAGCAGTTCATGGTTAGCATGCACCGGTACACCATTGATGGAAGAGGAATTGACCATCAAAGTTAGCGCACCTGCTTCTATGCAGGCTTTGAAAGGAGCGAAATGTTTTTCGCGAAGGTCAGACGGCGATACATAGGCGGGGGTACGGTCGCGTCCGCTGATTGCCGCTCCATAGGCCATGTAATGCTTAAGGCTTACCGCTATATGCTCTTTGCCGATGTGGTTGGGGTCGTCGCCCTGTAAGGCGCGGGTTTCTGTGGCTGCCATAACGCTTTGCAGATAGGGGTCTTCGCCGAAACTTTCCCAGAAGCGCGACCAACAAGGGTTGCGGGCCAAATCCATAGTAGGGCAGAATGTCCAGGGGCACATGGCTGCACGGGTTTCATAAGCTGTTATTTCTCCCATTGTACGGGCGTGTTCAGGATTGAAACCGGCCGCAATGTTGATTCCCTGTGGGAAGAAAGTGCCTTCGGCGATGTAAGACGCACCATGAATCATATCTAAGCCGTAAATGCATGGTATGCCGATTTCTTGCAAGGACAACTCCTGAATTTTGGAGATGTAGTCGGCCGTAAAAAAGCGGTCTTGCGCCGTGCGGGCAAATACGTTGAGGATGCTCCCCACCTTATATTTGCCTATTGCTGTCCGGAGCTTCTCCATATCCAAGCCGGATTTGTCGGGCAGGGTTACAACCTCTATTGAGAGTTGCATCATCTGCCCAACTTTTTCTTCGAGGCTGAGACCCTTTAGTGTCTTTTCTACTTTGTCCTCCAAGGCCTTGTCCTGCGGTATAGCCGGAGTGTTATCGGCACTTTTGTGCCCGGCGCATGCACTGAATGTGAGTACAACTGCTGCCATAAATGCGGTTTTAAATTTCATAACTAACAAAAGTACTAAATAATTCGTGGTTTTTACTAAATTTGTAATATGAAAGTCGGAATTATTGTTGCCCTTGATGGCGAATATGAGCAAATTAAAATGTTGTTGGGGGGAAGGGATGAAGGCCGTGTGGGAGCTAATGAGGTGGTGCTTCGCAAAAGCGGAATAGGCAAGGTGAATGCGGCGCTGGAAACGCAGAGTTTTATTAAGGAGCATCCTTTGGATTGCCTTTTGAGCACCGGTGTGGCGGGAGCGCTTTGTCATAAACTTAAGAGTATGGATGTGGTGGCCGCCTCGCAGGTGGT
>JAAZIW010000187.1 GCA_012800665.1 Rikenellaceae bacterium | reverse complement strand
GCTCAAGTGCTGATATTATTCGCATTTACATAGCATAAGCTAATTGTTTGCAATAAAGCCGCCCTGCTTTATATCTCGGTATTTTTAAAGAAATCCTTTGCGAGACCGCCTTGGGCGGTTTCTTTATATAGAGACGGAATATCTTTGCCTGTCTGCTTCATCACTCTTACGACATGGTCAAAAGAGACACGATGCCTTCCATCTGAAAAAGCTGCATATAAATTTGCATCCATTGCTTTTTAAGCAGCAAAAGCGTTACGCTCTATGCAGGGAATCTGCACTAATCCGCACACCGGATCGCAAGTGAGCCCGAGGTGATGCTCAATACCCATTTCAGCGGCATATTCTATTTGAAACGGACTGCCTCCGAAAAGCTGATTGGCGGCTCCTGCGGCCATTGCGCAGGCTACACCCACCTCTCCCTGACAACCCACCTCAGCACCGGAAATGCTGGCATTGTGTTTTACTATATTACCTATAAGGCCGGCAGTGGCTAATGCATGCAAAATACGTTTATCGCTGAATTCGTAAGATTTGGAAAGATGATAAAGCACCGCAGGCACGACTCCGCTGGAGCCGCAAGTCGGGGCTGTGACAACCTGTCCGCCGGAGGCATTCTCCTCGCTGACAGCCAATGAATAGGCATACACCAGCCCTCGTGACTGCAGGCTTGGCTTGTAGCCGTTGGCCTTCACATAATAGGTAGTGGCCTTGCGGGGCAAATGCAGCGGACCGGGCAGTACCCCCTCCGTATCAAGCCCTCTTTCAACCGCTTCCTGCATAGCCTTCCAAACGGTCTCTAAATAATCCCAAATATCGCTCTCCTCATTTTCCTCCACATATTCCCAATAACTTTTACCCGTATTATGACACCACAACATAATATCGTTCATAGTATTAAGGCTGTAAACCTCTTTGGTGTCGAATACATCCGGGTCTTTTCCCTCCGAAAGGGCTCCGCCTCCCACCGAATACACTGTCCAACCTTCAATAAGCCTGCCTTCGGCATCGAAAGCTTTGAACAGCATGCTGTTAGGATGGAAAGGCAACCAAATATCCGGCTTCCATACTATATTGGTCGGGGCAATCGGCTCAAGTTCCTCAAGGATAGCGACATCGGTCATATGCCCTTTACCTGTGGCGGCAAGGCTTCCGAAAAGGCTTACCTCAAAATTATGAGCTTCCGGATGCCTTTCGCCAAACATCTGCGCCGCTCTTTGCGGAGCCATGGTATGGCTGCTGGAAGGTCCGCGCCCTATTCTATAAAATTCTTTTAGCGATTTCATGTGTAACTAAGTTAAAATCTGTTCTGCATGATTTTTCGTGTCAACCCTTTCGATTATTCTTTCGATTGTGCCGTCCGGAGCAATGAGGAAGGTTTTGCGGATTGCACCTACCACGGTTTTGCCGTACATCTTCTTTTCTCCCCAAGCATTAAATGCCTGAAGCATTGTGGTGGAAGGGTCGGAAAGCAAATCGAACGGAAGTTCGTGCTTAGACCGGAAATTCACATGCGAAGCGGCGCTGTCCCTGCTCACTCCATAGATGGTATAACCGCGCTCTTGCAGTGCGGGAAGGTTGTCGCGAAGATTGCAGGCTTGTGCCGTACAACCGCTGGTATTGTCTTTCGGGTAAAAATAAAGAACAATTTTGTGTCCTAATAAATCTTTGTCTGTAATAGTTTTGCCATCTTGGTCAACGACCGAAAATGCCGGTATTTTATCTCCTTCTTTAAGCATATCAATATGAATTCAGGTTTATTTTCAACAAGTAACAAATTTAGCGAAAATATATGTATTTTTACCACATGAAAAAATCATTCTTATCAAGACTTTGGAAAATTTTGCTGGCGCTGCTTGCAGCTGCCATAATCGGAGGCGGTATATATCTTAACAGCCTTATGTGCATCATTACCGGCTATGCCGCCAAGAATCTTTGCTCGGCAGTATTTGTGTCGGGTCGCGAAGCTGCGGATGTAGAGGCTCTAGACCTCAATTTCTCTTTCATCAAATTCAACCGCAACAAGGTGGATTATGAAAATAAAAGCGTAAGCAGCCGATTCCTCTGGCACAAATCCACCGCAGTCTACCGCGACGGCTACGGGGTGACCCTGCTTAGGGGTAAAAAGGCGGATGAGTTAAGGGCGGATGCTTTCCCGCTGCCTCCCGAGCCCGCTTGCAATCCCGACACCATTGGTTGGCCCTTGGGGAATAGGATTGATGAGCCGGCCTGCCCTGAATATGAGGCCCTGAAAGATGCTTTGGAAGATATTTCCATAGCTTTTGTAGATGAAAAATCCTATGGCGGCACTCCATTCGCTTTTCTTGTGCTTCATAAAGGGTTGCCTGTGACTGAGCGTTACGGCTATGGCTGCAACGAGGACACCCAACTGCTGAGTTGGAGCATGGCAAAAAGCTTTGTAAACGCCATTACCGGAATCATGGTAAGCGACGGGCTTGTAGACCTTGATACTCCTCCGGACTTCGCCGAATGGCAGGGAGATGCGCGAAAGGATATTACCCTGAACAATCTATTGCAAATGCAAAGCGGCCTTGAATGGAACGAAAACTATGGCAACAGGTCGGATGTGAATCTGATGCTTCATCGAGAGCAAGACATGGGTCTCTTCGCCCTTGACAAGCCTCTTACCCATGAGCCCGGCACGCATTGGTACTATTCCAGCGGCACCACCAATATAGTAATGCGCTATCTGCGCAGCAAATTCTCTTCTGATGCCGAATTTTACGCCTATATCCGCTCCAAGCTATTCCTCCCCTTAGGCATCCGCAACGCACATTTCGAAACCGATATAAGCGGTGTCCCCGTGGGCTCCTCCTATCTTTATGTGACAACCCGCGACTTCGCCCGATTCGGCCAATTATACCTAAGTAACGGCACCTTTGCAGGAGAGCGGATTCTGCCTGAAGGCTGGGTAAATTACACCGTCTCCCCCGCTTCCGACAGCGAAGGCGGCTATGGAGCATTCTTCTGGTTGAATCATAACGACAGCCACCCTGACGCCCCGAAGGATATGTTCTTTTGCACCGGCCACGACGGTCAGCAGATTTTCATTATCCCATCTCACGATTTAGTGGTGGTTATCCTCGGCTATTCCCCAAAGCCTGACGGTGTAATCGACTTCAACCGCCTGCTGAAAGACATCATTACAGAGGAAGAGCTTATCGTAAGAAATTAAGATGGAAGTTTTCTGGGGACTAATCATACCATTCATAGGCACCACGCTGGGTTCAGCGATGGTGTTTTTGATGCGCAAGAATATGCCTGCATGGGTGGAAAAGCTGCTTTTGGGCTTTGCCGCCGGCGTAATGATTGCGGCATCTGTTTGGTCGCTGCTCATACCTTCCTTGAATATGGGAGCGGAGAGTTTTAAAATCTCCTGGCTTCCCGCCTGTTTGGGATTTCTTGCCGGAATGGGTTTTCTGTTATTATTAGACAGTCTGATTCCCCATATCCATGTGAAATCCTCCCAAGCGGAAGGTCTTAAATCCAATTGGAAGAAGAGTACGATGCTGGTATTGGCGGTCACTCTGCATAATAT
>JAAZIW010000186.1 GCA_012800665.1 Rikenellaceae bacterium | reverse complement strand
TGGCCGGACTAATACTGGGCGCAAAGGTACCCATCGTACTTACTTCACGAAGCTCAACAGCAGAGGAAAAATATAATTCACTTGCAATTGCTGCAAGTGTAACAACAGGAGACAAAGAGAAATGAAAGAATTAATGACAGGTAACGAAGCCATTGCAAGGGGGGCATACGAGGCGGGCATAAGGTTTGCGTCAGCATATCCCGGTACACCCAGCACCGAAATCTTAGAGAACATTGCATTATATAAAGATGATATTGTCGCTGAATGGGCTCCCAATGAGAAAGTAGCACTAGAGGCAGTAATAGGTTATTCCATTGCAGGGGGCAGAGCCATAGCATCTATGAAACAGGTTGGAATGAATGTGGCAGCCGACCCGATGTTTTCTTTCGCTTATACCGGCGGCAATGGTAGCGCAATCATTATTACAGCCGATGAACCGGGTATCCATTCGTCACAGACCGAACAAGACAATCGTTATTATGCAAAAATGGCCAAGATACCAATGCTTGAACCTACCGATAGCCAGCAGGCTAAAGATATGGTAATAGCTGCATGCGAAATAAGTGAAAAATATCGTACTCCCGTAATCATCCGAATGACGACGAGAGTATGCCACAGTAAGAGTATTGTAGAATTGGGCAGTCGTCACGAGGTGCCCAACAAAGAGTATAAAAAGGATATCTGGCAGTTTACTACAATGCCTGCAGTTTCACAAAAGCTGCGCTTTGAACTGGAAGAACGGCTGAAGTATCTGACCGAAGAAGCAAATAACTCACCATTCAATGATATTGAATGGAACGATAAAAGCATTGGGGTTATTGCAAACGGTATAGCATATCAATATGCTAAAGAAGTTTTCGGTGAGGAAGCCTCTTATCTGCGTATTGGGTTCTCGTATCCAGTCCCCATGGACTTGATTAGAGAATTCGCATCTCAGGTGGATACTTTATATGTTATTGAAGAAGTTGAGCCCTATTTAGAAGAACAAATTCGTGCTGCAGGAATTGCTTGTCACGGAAAGGATCTTTTACCGGGAATCGGAGAACTCAGCCCCAAGATTATAGAAAAAGCAATCAAAGGGATAGAAAAGGAAGTATTACCCATGCAGCCCGATAAGGTGACAAACAGGCCTCCGGTGCTTTGTGCAGGTTGCGCACACCGTGCGGTTTTTTATGAACTTAGTAACCGTAAGGACCTGTTTATTTCAGGAGATATCGGTTGTTATGGTCTTGGCGCTCTTCCTCCTCTAAATGCAATGGATACATGCATATGTATGGGCGCTAGTGTAAGCGCAGGCCACGGAGCGGCTAAAGCATTTAAAGAATACGGCGTGAAAAAGCATGTTGTAAGCGTGATTGGAGATTCTACATTCTTCCATTCGGGAATGACAAGTCTGCTCAATGTTAGCTATAACAAAAGCAAGACAATTACTTTGATACTTGATAACCGAATTACCGGAATGACAGGTCATCAAAATCATCCGGGAACAGGTTACACAGCTCAGGGAGAAGAATCACAGGAAGCAGATATTGAAAAGATTGTGAAGGCATTGGGAATAAATCACGTTAAAACAATAAATCCCCTTAGATTAACTGAACTGCATGAGGCAATCGATTCTGCCCTTGAAATCCCGGAGCCCTCAGTTATTATAGCCAGATGGCCATGTGCGCTGAAAAAGTTGTCAGCCAAAGATAAAGAGGAATTTGGAGAATACGTAAAAAGATACATAGTCAAGAAAGAACAATGCATCGGATGTAAAAAGTGTATTCGGACGGGGTGTCCTGCGCTACGTTTTGACAAAGGAAACAAAAAAGTGATGATTGATCCAATCATGTGTAACGGCTGTTCCCTTTGCGCACAGGTTTGTCCTGTAGATGCAATTGTACTTGACCGGAAATAGGAGATCAAAATGGAAAAAGCAAAGAGTGTTTTGATTGTTGGTGTAGGCGGGCAGGGAACTCTGCTTGCGAGCAAAATATTAACACAAGGCCTTATGGAGATGGGCTTTGATGTGAAAATGTCGGAAATACATGGTATGAGCCAGCGGGGTGGCAG
>JAAZIW010000185.1 GCA_012800665.1 Rikenellaceae bacterium | reverse complement strand
GTGGAAGACTTGCGGGTCCAGTCGGCACGCTCGAACTTATATACGCCGCCGAAAGTAACGGTGGGGAATCCGATGAACGGAACCCTGCCGGTATTGTGATTCGGGTTGAGAGCAAATGCTTTCTCTTTATTGAGCTGGCTGCTCAATTCGAGGTTAAGAGCGAAATTCCTGCCAAGAGCATAATTAAGAAGAACACCGGCCTCGAAACCGAACTCCTTGTTGCCTTTGAGGAAGTTGTCTGTGTCAGAGCTGTAAGCCATAACCATACCGAAACCTACAAAGGGAATGAAATCAAATTTGCGGGAATCGCTGTAGCCCTTGAAGAAACTGCTCCAGTTCCAAAGCACGTCTGCTTTCCAGAATTGGAAGCCGTTTATATCAAGCACGGGAGTATTTTTGTTTGCCTCCCAGGGAGAAGTTCCGAAACGGGCGCCGATACGGGCTCCGTATTCCGGAGTGAACCATTTGCCCACATTGATGTTACCAGCCCAACCAACACCATTACTAATCTTAAAGTTGGTGGTAGTCCACTGGATACCTCCGCCAAAGTCAACAAACCAGTTGTCTTTGAATGCATTGGTCTCATAGGGGCCTTTTTGAATGTTGCCGCTTGCATCGAGGTTAGATTCCTGTGCAAAGGAAGCTGCGCTAACGAAAAGGGCAACTGCAAATAAAAGAAGTTTTTTCATGCTTTTATTGTTTTTAGTTAACTAAATAATGAGTCTGTTTTTAAATTCTGTTTGACAAATATAGCCATTCAAGCTACAAAGATATAGTTTTTTTTAAATATCTCAAATATTTTCTACATTTTCTGACATTATCCACCCTTGGCGCCCATCGGATAATTCGATATTAAGCCACGATCCCACTGAATCCAAAAGGCGGACTTTGGTTCCTTCGTGCAAGATAAACAAATCTTTTGAATTTTCAGCACCCGGGGCACTTTTTATTGATACTACAGGAGAAACTACTATGGCTTCATCTGCCTTCATGAAGTCGCTCTTCTGCCATGAAGCGAAGCCCAAAGCCCCTGCAAACAGCAAGAGCAGCACAATTCCGACAAAGAAGCCGGTCTTGCGCGAAGATGCGCTTCTTCCCAATCGATAAAGCAGAAGCATGGCGAGAAAGCCGGCAAACAAGATTATAGAAAGTACCGCCCAGGAATTGGAATCCATCTTCCATCCCAAATTCCGAATCATACTTACCAAAAAGAATTCAGGAACAACATCAATGCGGTCTCTATTGCGGCTTTGAGCAAATTTAAGATTATGACGGGCATCGCCATAAGACGGGTCTAATTTGAGTGCGCGTTCATAATACAATATTGCATGCGCATTATCATCGCTCTTATAATAGGCATTCCCTATATTGGTGCAGAGCTCCGGAGAGGAAAGACCTGCAGAATAAAGCGACAACCAGGCATCTCGCGCCTGTTCGAAGCGGCCGTCAGTGTAGGCTTCCGTGCCGACAATCCAGAGCGAGTCGGCAAAATTGGTCGCCCCGGCAGCAGAAGAAGCATTGGTGGAGGTAGAAAGCTCAGAAGCAGTAGCTTCGGCATCAGAGGGAGCGGTAGCGAGAGGCATATTTGCAGAAGCGGAGGGAGCACCAGAAACAGCATCAGCACCTTCAGCTGTAAGGGCTTCTGCATCAGTAGTAAGCGGAACGCCGGCGGTGGAGGTAGCATTGGCGGTTGTAAGGGTAGCAGAAGATAGCGGAGCTGACGCACCGGTGGTAACGTAAGAGACATCAGAGGCATGGGAAACACCGGCCGTAACAAAAGAGCTGACCAAAAATAATATCGCTAATGATGCAGGTTTCATATTGGGTTTCTTTTTGATGTAAGAATCTATCCGCGATATTACGGAAATGGCGCTTTCGTAATGGGCATTCATGGCCTCATAACCCGAATCAGGGGCATAACGGGCGTATTCGCAAGCATCCAATAATTTGCAGAAATCTTCCGAAAGCTCTGCGGGAGCGCCTGAGGCCTCGAAGCGCAAAGAAATATTCTCGCGGGATAGTTCTGCCGCACTCATTGTGAATTTATCGCTTACAAAGCCAAGCAAAGCCTTGTGAAGTTCTTCATAGAAAGCAGAATAGAGGCTCTTTTTCAAGAAGTCGCCGGCAAGGGCGAGACGCTTTTTTGCCATCTTCACCGCGCCGCGATTGCGTGCTCCTGCCACATCCGCCTTCATTGATGCCATCTTGCGGAAAGCAAAATAAAGAGCCGCTGCAATCAAAACCAATGCGACAAGCAAACCCCAATAGAGAGGCGACCACACAAAGAAGCTGCCTGCTTTTGTGAATGAAGGAATGCGGGTATGAATAAATCTTATATCGCTTCCCAAATCCTTCACATCTTTTTGCGAAACAAGCAACTGACCTCCCGCAGAAGGAGCCTCTGATGCAGAGGATTCGCCACGCTGAACATTAAGTGCCAAAGCCTCAGAGCGAAGAGTGACATAGCGCCCTGCAGAAACATCATAATAGCTGTATTCTACAGGACCGATGGAAAAGTTGCCGTGGCTTCGGGGGATAAAGGGATATTCGAAACTCTTGCTGTTTCCGGTTACAGAAGTCTTTACATCATATAATTCGAAGTCAGGCGGAAAATTTACTTTCGGAGCCTCCAAAAGGGCCACATTCCCTGTTCCTGTAATTGTAACCTTGAGCGAAGCGGCATCGTGGGTTTTAAGCGAATCTGCTGTGAGTGAGGCCTTTATATTGAATTTGCCCACACCTCCGCCAAACGAAGCCGGAGCTCCGGAAGGAAGGGGCTTAACATGAACCGTAATAGGAGTTGTAGATATTCTTTTGCGTATGGTGCGGTAGTCGTCCTGAAAGAAAGAGTCGAAGATGCTGCCGCCGGAGGAGGGTTGACGCACATTTATAAGGCATACGAGTTCGGCAGGGTCGATGACTAATTCTCCCGATTTTTGCGGCGTCAGACTCCAGGAGCGTAAAACAGCGGTATTGAAAATTTCTCCTCCTATATTCTCGCGTCTGAACTCTATATTGCTAGGCGCCTGCAACTCTTTGCTCCAAAAACCGTCAAATCTTGGGAAACGAACATCCTCAAAGCCTGCAATGCTTACCCGCTGATAAAGCTTTAGAGTAGCCGTAATGTTCTCACCAACAAGCGCATGATTACCGCTCAAAAGAAGGCGCATATAGATGTCATCAGAAGAGATGGTTCCTGTGCTTTCTGCCCTTTGAGAGTCCCCGGAAGTGCCGGAAGAGGGTTCCTGCCGTCTGCCGGAAACCACCTGAATGCTTTTGGTTCCTGAAGAAATTTTATTCCCCTTTATGGTGGCTACAGCGGCCGGAAGGGTAAAAGTGCCTTCGCGGCGCGGCATCAGCACATAAGTATAGGTAGTGGTAGATGTTTTATTTGTTTTGCCATTGATGATTCGGATAGATGTGGATGTGCCTTTCTGGGGTCCCCACACTAATTTGAAGTCTTCGCCCGGATTCCATTGAAAGTCAGATGGCGCTTTTTCACCGTCTATCGTGAAGCTGACATTGAATTGTTCATCTGCCGCCACAAGATTCGGGGCCTCCATTTTAAGGGTTTGCGCCCCGAGCGGAAGCGCTAGGGCAAAAACCGCGAATATGCTGAGTAATCTCTTCATAAATGGTCTACCAATTCTTTTCTTTTTGTGAAGATTTAAGCAAGGCCGCCTTCTCTTTTTTTACCTTTTCTTGAGTCTCCTTTTCCTGAGCCTGCACGGCGTGGAGCATCTGGCGGGCCTGTTGCTGAGAAATGTCCCCCTGCCGGTCTTGAGGCTGCTGCTCTTGCTTATCTTGGTTTTGAGGCTGGTCCTGCTGATTATTATCCTGCTTATTGTCTTGATTCTGCTTATCTTGGTCCTGTTGCTGATTTTGGTCTTGATTCTGCCCCTGTCCGCCCCCCTGCTGATTTTTCAGCATCTCTTTGGCATAAAGGTAATTCTCTTTTGCATCCAAATCCCCAGGATTCAGCAAGAGGCTTTCCCTGAATGCTTTGACTGCGGCAGCATAATCTTTGCGTTGCAGCGCCACATCCCCCTCGTTATAGTAATAATCCGAAGCATAAGGGGTTTCTGCCACCTCAGCGTCTATTTTAGCGAGTGAGTTTGCCGCCTCTTCAAAATTCTCCTGCCTGTAAAGGGCGGAGGCCAAATTATATTGTCCCGCAATAGAAAGGGAGTCTTTAAGAACGGCCTTGCGGTAATCTATCTCCGATTCGGCATAATTTCCTTTGGAGAATTTACGGTTGCCTGCGCGTACTTCCCTTCTATCCGTTTGTGCAAACAAAGGAAGGGTAGCCGCAACAAAGACCATAAATATTATAGACAATAATTTCTTCATTCAAAAAATCTCCTTTTTGAGCGCCTGTCGCCCACTAAGAATGCCGCTACCAAAAATACTAAGGAAATCCCCAGAAAATACATATACTGCTCATCAAACTCCTCAAAAACCACATTCTTGAAATGCTCGGCCTCTAAGCGTCGCAAATCTTCTATTATGGGATTCAAGCCGAATTCCTCATTGCCGGCGCGCACATAAGCGCCGCCACCTGCATCCGCTATTTTACGCAAAGTCCTCTCATCCAACTTGGTAACCACAATCTTTCCGTCTTTATCTTTCAGCAAATCCCCCTTCATAGGAATCGGCTCGCCCTGCGGAGAACCCACCCCTATAGTATAAACTTTTATACCGATTTCCGCAGCCTGCTTTGCGGCCGCAACGGGGTCATCCTCATGGTTTTCGCCATCTGTGATTACAATTATGGCCCGGCTCTTTTCGCTTTGCAAACTGAAACTCTTGGCGGCAGTTAGTATGGCATCGCCTATGGCAGTCCCCTGCACAGGCACGCTTTCATTGTCAATACCGCCGAGGAACATCTTTGCACTCACGTAATCGGTGGTTATGGGCAGCTGGACAAAAGATTTGCCTGCAAAAATAATCAGCCCTATACGGTCGTCACGGAGTTTATCCACTAATCTGCTTATGGCAAGTTTGGCCCTCTCCAAGCGGTTTGGGGAATAATCCTCCGCCAGCATGGAATTGGAAACATCGAGGCAAATCATTATTTCGGCTCCTCGGGTTTCTTTTTCAACGAGCTTCGCTCCTATCTGCGGACGCGCAAGACCTATTGCAAGGAAGCCCAAAGCCAAAGTAAAAAGAATAAGCCTCACCCAAGCCTTGGAAAGTGAATAATGAGGCATTAAACGCTTAACAAGGTCCGGCTCGCCGAATTTGGCTATACGACGGCGCCTGAACCAAAGCACCACTGCAAAAATCAGCGGCAAAATCGGCACAAGCAACAGAAGCCATAAAAAAGCGGGTTTCGCAAAAAACAACATATTATGGCAACCTCCTTACAAAAAGTCTGAGAATCAGCAAAAACAGCAGGCATATCAGTGCAGCCAAGGCATATCCGCCATAAAGTTCTTTGTAAACAGGAAAGTTATCCACTGTGATACGCACCTTTTCCATCTTGCCGATTTCGGAATAAATTTCACTCAATTTGGTATTATCGGTGGCGCGGAAATATTTTCCGCCCGTCCTGGAAGCTATGGTTTTAAGCAAGTCCTCATCTATCTCCACCGGAATATTGCGCAGCTCCACACCCCACGGCGTCATTACGGGGTAAGGAGCCTCTCCGCTGGCGCCTACTCCTATGGTATAGACGCGCACATTATAGGTTTTGGCTATTTCAGCTGCCGTTTCAGGGGCGATTTCCCCCCTATTGTTCACACCGTCGGTAAGCAGAATCACCACCCTGCTGGGAGAGTCGGAATCCATCATACGCGCTACTGCCGTGGCAAGTCCGTTGCCGATGGCGGTACCGTCTTCTATCAGGTCGGTCTGCACCTCCTTCATAAGGTTAATCAAAGTGGCGCGGTCGGTGGTCAGGGGACACTGAGTGTAGCTTTC
>JAAZIW010000184.1 GCA_012800665.1 Rikenellaceae bacterium | reverse complement strand
GTCACTTCCGGGGCCATCTCCATAGACGGGCAAAACATTAAGGACCTCAAAATCCAGTCTTTGCGCAGTCTGATGGGCAATGTAAATCAAGACCCTATTCTTTTTAACGACACCATCTATAATAATATAGCCTTCGGAGTGGAAAACGCCACTATGGAAGATGTGGTGGCAGCGGCAAAAATCGCCAATGCTCACGAATTTATTTTGGAGAAGGAAGATGGATACGAGACCAATATCGGGGACCGCGGAATCAAGCTCTCGGGCGGCCAGAGGCAGCGCATAAGCATTGCCCGCGCCATCTTGAAGAATCCCCCGATACTCATTTTGGATGAAGCCACCGCAGCCCTCGATACTCAAAGCGAACGCCTTGTGCAGGAGGCCCTCGAGCGCCTTATGAGCAAGCGCACAACTATAGCCATCGCACACAGGCTCAGCACCATTAAAGATGCTGACGAAATAATTGTGGTTGAAGCCGGCCGCATTGTGGAGCGTGGAGGTCACGATGAACTCATCGAAAAGAACGGCTATTACAAAAAACTTTACGACATGCAGGCTCTATGAGGAGCACAAATATCATACTTTCACGCATCCTGTTCTTCCTTTATCTGGTCGCTGTGGCATTCGTTTGCTTTATGAGACCGGACAGGCTGCCCGACGTTCAAAAAGACATTTTAGGCATACCTTCAGATAAGGTAGCGCATTTTTTGATGTTTTTCCCTTTCCCTATTCTGACCTTTCTTTCCTTCGGCAAGCCGAATAAAAAGCCTTGGGGAGCGGTGCTTTTCGCCTTCTTGAATCTGCTTGCAGGCAGCGCTGTGGCGGCTCTTACCGAATATGTTCAGGGTCTGCTGCCATACCGCACCAAAGATTTCAGCGACTTCAAGGCAGATTTCTTAGCTTTGGTAATCAGCACTCTGTTAGTCTTTTTGGTGGATATTAGCGGCATAAAAAAAAGAAGCCGATGAGAAGACTATTGCTTACGCTTCTCCTGCTGTTTTGTGCCGCACAGCTTCCGGCTCAGGACTTCTCTTCCGACTTTAAACCCCTGAAAGACACTCTCACGACTCTTTCCCGCGAGCATTTTGCAGTAAAGTCGCAAATCGAAGTATGGAGGGTGATGAGACGGGGTAAAAATTTGGACATCTACTTTTCCCGTCATCTTTCCGACTACCCTTGGCGGGCCGGTGATGCGGAATGGTTCCGAAACACTCTTAAAGAATTTTGGCCTGAGAATTTGAAAAGCTATAAACTCGGTGAGATTTTCTGCCGAAGTACAAACCTCAAAGACCTTATAACTCCCTGCCCGGGCAATGGCAACGGCAAGCCGCAAAATTACAAATTCAGCTTCCTGAGTCATAAAACAGGCCCTCCTTTCATCGAAAAACTCAAGTCGGAGCATCCCAAAAAAGGACTCTACCGCAGAAACATCGCCCTTTGGCAAAGCCATGGACTTTATTTCGACGGGAACTTTTGGAGTTGGCAGCGCCCTCCCACCTGGCGCACGGTAGAAGACCTTTACACACAGAGTTACGTACTCCCTTTCCTTATTCCCATGCTGGAAAACGCCGGAGCCTATGTAATGACTCCGCGCGAGAGGGACACTCAAATTTTAGAGATAATTTGCGATAACGACCCCCATTTCACTTACGGTCCTGCTGAGTTTAAAAGCAGCGATTGGGCTATGAATCTCAGCGAGCCGCTGCCTGTCCGCAAACATGGGGGCTATGATGAAAAGGGAGCTTGGACCAGCGCAGGAGAGGGTTTTGCTGATTTTAAGCAGATTTATACCAATGACGACAATCCCTTCCTTGCAGGCACAGCCAGAAAGACCGATTGCGTGCATGGAAAAGGCAAGGCCAAGGTAAGATGGACGCCGGTTTTCGAAAAGCGCGGGCATTATGCAGTATATATTTCGTATAAGACTCTGCCCGAAAGCACGCATTCTGCACATTACACAGTTCATCATATGGGCGGCGAAAGCGAATTTGCCGTAGACCAGAGCAAGGGTGGAGGCACCTGGATATATTTGGGGACTTTCGAATTTGATGAGGGGTCAGATGGCTATGTGGAGTTGGATAACGGCACTCCCTCCGGCCATAAGGGAGGAAAGATTGTAACGGCGGATGCCGTCCGCTTCGGCGGCGGTATAGGCAAGCTTGCGAGAGGGCAAGGAGATGTCCCTGACAGCACTTGGACGGTTTCCGGCATGCCCGCCCACACCGAAGGAGCCTTATATCAAATGCAATATTCCGGCGCCCCGCAACGCCTGTGGAAAGAATGGGACGGCGACTACACCCGCGACTATGCCGGCAGAGGCGCTTGGGTAAAGTGGATGAAAGATGATTTGAGCATTCCCATAGACCTTTCCTTGGCATTCCATACAGATGCAGGCACCACGCCGAATGACAGCATAGTGGGCACTCTTTGCATCTACACCTTGTTGGAAAAGGGTTCAAGCAAGTTCAAGAACGGTCAAAGCCGTATGGCATCGAGGTTCCTCGCCGACTGCATACAAAGCGAAGTCACCGCCACACTGCAGCGCGATTACGACTCTCTTTGGCGCAGACGCCAGCTTTGGGACCGCTCCTATTCAGAATGCCGCACCACCGATGTACCGGGAATAATTTTCGAACTGCTTTCGCATCAGAATTTTGCGGACATGAAATACGGACAGGACCCTCAGTTCCGCTTCGATGCAAGCCGAAGCGTATATAAAGGGATAGTGAAGTTTTTAAGCACTTATTATGGAACTTCCTATGTAATCCAGCCTCTGCCTGTTACGGATTTCGCTGCGGAATTCGAAGGAGAGGGGCGCGTCCGCCTGCGTTGGAGGGCTGTTTCGGACATCAACGAGCCCACTGCAGAGCCTGATTCTTATTTGGTTTATACCCGTGTGGATGGAGGAGCCTGGGGCGACGGCCTTAAGGTAAAGGAATGTTCGCTGAGTCTGCCGATTGAAGAAGGGCATATCTATTCCTATAAAGTCGTAGCGGTAAACGATGGAGGCTGCAGTTTCCCCTCAGAAATCCTTTCCGTAGGAGTACCTCCCGCCAGCAAGGGCAAAGTATTGATAGTAAATAATTTCAATCGAATCAGCGGGCCGTCTTTCTTCGATACTCCGGATTATGCCGGTTTTGATGACAAGCTCGACAGCGGAGTACCCTGGGGCTCCGAACTGAGTTTCATCGGCGAGGATTATGAGAACAGGCGGGGCATTGCCTATGCCGGCAACAATGCTCCCGGCTTTGGAGCTTCCGACTATTATTTTGCCGGCCGCAGCTATATGGGAAACACTTTCGACTATCCATATCTACACGGCAGGGCCTTGTTCGACTTGGGATACTCTTTCTGTTCCGCTTCTGCCGGCAGCCTTTATTCCGACTCATCTGCTTCATCTGACAAACTTTCTGCAGACTCACCGGTCAGCTCTACTGCTTC
>JAAZIW010000183.1 GCA_012800665.1 Rikenellaceae bacterium | reverse complement strand
TTTCTTTTTCGGTTAATATGAGCGATAAGGGTCCGAACGAAGACTATTATGAAATTAACATTAAACACAAAGCTGAAATCGAATTATACAAAGAAGGTGTTCTTATTGGAACCCAAAATTATTTGGATTACTGCTGGATAGATTGCAGCGATGATATAATTTTATCGGAAGGAAATATTGCTTCCGACGATTTCACTGAAGCTTTCACTTGGGGTTCTCAAAACTATTACGGAGCCTTCCCCGACAGGCAGTTCAACGGAAAAGATGTGGTGCTTAAACCCAAAGTGAATAAAACAGATTTTGAAATAGTTATAAATTATTCCATTGACGGAGAGAAAGCGGACAGCATATACATAATACCCTCGGCGATTGTAACGGTTTCACACATACAGGGACGTCATTATTATTATCTGAAAGCTCTTAACGAAATAATGTCGGGTAGTTTCGCAGATTTATCCTTAGAACAAATATCCATTCCCGACAACGTGAAAGGGGGTATAGGCTTCGTGGGAATAGGGAATCCCGCCTCTGTGGAAATCAAGCTCCCGTCAGGGGAAATAAAGATTGAAGATGATGGAAATTAATTCCGCCTCCATTAATCAAATCTGATTTAGATACAAATGGGTGTAAAATTCAAAGATTTTATGTAAGTTTGTGAACGTATAAATTTAACTGCTTATGAAAACACGTATCAGTCTTCCCCTTATCATAACAGTGATGTTCCTTGCCGGCGCTACTCTTTTTGCTCAAGAGGAAAAGCGTCCGCCGAGAGACCTTGTTATAGCCCAATTGGATACCGTGGGCACATGCAGCGAACTCGCCATGACACGCACCCAAGGATGGGTAATGGTTTACGACAAAGGCTGGGCGGCTTATGACGCTCCCCCTGCCTGTATGAATTTTATGCGCGCCGCAACAAGAGGCGGAATGGTAATTCGCGTATGCAGGATAACTGAAAGCGGCAACTGGTTGGTGATTGCCGGCGCCAATGCCTTCAGCTACACGGTTGCAGTACCTCAAGCCCTTAAAGACAAACTCATGGAGATGAACCAGCAGAGCAGATTCATAACCTCTGTAGATTTCAACGACTATGATGAGTGGGTGCTCCTTGCCGGAAAAGATGTATTTGCATCGGACCCCGCAACCGAGGCCTGGATTAAAGAAGGGATAAACCAGTATGGCCGTCCTCTAAGCGTCTGCCTTACGGAAGATGCCACCATAGTGGTGTTCGGCGGCGGTTATCTGTCGAGAGGTTATGTCCCTGCAACGCTTAAGGCATGGCTGGCTCAACCCCCGTTCAGAATCGACTGCGTAAGGGTATTCGGCGACTATTGGTTCATTGCAAACGGCCAAGGCAAATACAGGTGCGACCTCGGCGACGGACCGAAGTCCAACTAAAACAAGATGCTTTAGCCTACCCTGTTTACTCATTTGCACCCTGCCTGCTGAGGAGCACAATTATTTTCTCCAGCGGTGCGTCTTTCGCTAAAATCCGCTTTTCGGCATCAAGCAGATAAAGCGAGGGAATGGCGCGCACATCATAAAGAACCTCGTTGCGGATGACGAATTTATAGTCGTAGCCGTTGTACCACTTTTCGGGATAGTGCTGTATATATTCATACCAATCGTTGATTTGGTCATCTATGTAAATGTTAACAACCGCCAATCCGCCGTTATCCACCATCTCACCGAATTGCGAATTAATTTGGCTGATAATCTCTTTGCAGGAGCCGCAGCCCGGATTGGAAAAGAAAAGAAGGGTATAAGGAGCGGAAATGCCATGCAAAGTGAAGACGGAGCCGTCCATCTTGCGGGCGCTGAAATCCGGAGCGATGGTGCCGCGCTGATTAAGCGCACACACCATGGCCTCGTAGCGATAGGCCGGCCTCATATCCTCCCTTGTTAGCGGACTCTCGGCAAGCCCTTGAACAAAAGGAAGATATAAATCCTCATCCCGCATAGGAGAATTGGGATTATAAAGATAATCCGCCACCATCTGCGTAAACTGCGTATAGAATTGCGATAGAGTATCCCTCCTTTGCACCTCGCACACCCCCTCAAAAAACTTAGCCACATATTTTTGGGCATCTTTCAATGGCGCCATCCCCAAAATCGCAATATAATTGGAAAGCGCCTGCTCCAATTCCCCTCTCTTCACCCCCAACACAAAAGCGGAATCCGTCTGCCCTGTGCCGGCCAAATAACCGTCCCAATAATGGCTGCAGGTATATTCCACGCGGTCTTGCTGGTCGGTATAAGCTTCAGGTACAGTCACTTTCGGGAATGCTCGGGTTGAGGGAGCAGCTTTTTTGCCGCGAGGACCTCCGCAAGCTACCGCCAACAACAGCAAAAGCGTAGAAATTATTTTTAATCTTTTTAACACTATTAATTGAAATTAAATATTCTTACTTTAAAACGTTGACAAGGATTTTATTTGGACCGGCTCATAAAATTGCCTTATCATAAAAATTCTGCTAAATTTACGAAAATTTTAGAGAAGGCTATCCGATGACCGCTTTATACAGAAAATTATCG
>JAAZIW010000182.1 GCA_012800665.1 Rikenellaceae bacterium | reverse complement strand
TAATGCCAATCCATATCTACAACCATCACGTCCATGGGAACGCCATGTTTTTTCATCTCCCTTCCAAGGTCAAGGATTTCATCATCCGTGAATATCCAATAGCGGCTCCACCAATAACCGAGTGTCCATTTTGGAGGAAGCGAGATATGGCCTGCAACCTTCACGAAGTCCCCGAGAGCATCAGTATAATCGTGTCCATAGGCGAAAAGATACCAGTCTATGCGGTCTCCCGAAGGGCGCTCTGCTACCCAACCATCCTCTGTAAACAGATGTCGCTCCGATTCATCCACCACAGCCCAGCCGTCACGGGAGATGATTCCGTCTTCAAGTTCCTTTTCCCGGTAAGAGAGTTGTTCAAAGCCCTTGCAGCCATCTAACGTACGGGTTGTTCCCTTTAGATTGCCGGAGGCATTCATGCCGGGCCGCCAGGCGCCCATACCGAATTCAATACTCAAATTCTCCGGAGCGAAGCGGCCTCCCTTGTAGCTGAGGCTCACCTTATCGGTTTTAATAGTGAGCACTCCGTCCTTTACCGATTTTGTAAACTTGGGTACGGGCAGATTCCGGTTCACTATTGCCAGCGATGCGCGGTCCTCAAACACCCCGTCCTCTGCCCACTCCATACGGATGAGCCGGTCTGTGAGAATGGTAAAACGGGCGTTTTCAAACTTGACAACGGCATCCGGCGATGCCACAGGGTTGTTTTGAGCAAACAAAGACAAGGAAAATAACACCAGTAAAAGGGAAAGACATTTCTTCATATTTATAGGATTTTTATATCGAAAGTACAAGATAATAAAAAAATGCCTATTTGCAAGGAAGTCAACCGCACAGAAGATTTCGTCGGCTAAAACCACTGACAAAATCAAAAATCACAGCAATCCGGATTGTAGCAGCGGCCTCCGCAGTCTGCCATTGAAGATATTGCCGAAACTTCTTCCGGAGTCAGCTTTATTTCGGTAGCTTTTAAGTTTTCTGCAATACGAGATGGTGTGACAGATTTGCATAGAGGAATTAATCCGCAGGCCAGCACCCAGCTTAGAACGACCTGAGCTTCGGTGCAGCCGTGTGCAGAGGCGATATTGGAGATTACACTATCGCTTAGTATCTCTCCTTTGATGAGCGGAGCCCAGGCCTCAAGTACAATACCTTGCTCCTTACAGAAATCGGTACATTCTTTTTGCATCCATCCCGGATGAAATTCAATCTGATTGACCATAGGCTTTATCTCGGCAGTTTTAAGCAGCTCATTTATATGACGCGGCATAAAATTGCTGAGCCCGATTGCCTTTATGCGACCCTCTTTGTAAAGGCGCTCAAGGGCTTTCCAGCTGTCGGCATTCTGTTTTTTCCAATCGTCATGGAAGAAGGGCGATGCGGGCCAATGAATGAGGTAGAGGTCAAGGTAATCGAAACCCATACGCTCAAGAGTAAGGTCGAAGGCCCTTAGGGCGCTATCGTAACCTCGGTCGGCATTCCAGAGTTTGGATGTCACGAAAATCTGCTTCCGCGGGAATCCGGATTCACGTACGGCCCCGCCCACCTCCTTCTCATTGCCATACACAGCGGCCGTGTCAATATGCCGCCAGCCGGCCTCTATCGCACATTTAACTGCTGCCACCGTATCTTCCGGAGCCATCCTGAAAGTCCCGAATCCCATTTTCGGAATCCTATATCCATTAGAAAGTGTAATTGATGGTATCATAAGTTAAAGTTGTAATATCCTTCCATGCTTCTTTAGCAGAATTATTACAAACTTAAAATAAATTAGCAAT
>JAAZIW010000181.1 GCA_012800665.1 Rikenellaceae bacterium | reverse complement strand
GGGCCTTCTTATCCTCATCGCTCATCTCCGGCTTAGGTTTATCCTCTTTGGGAATCAGATTTTCGACAGAGTCGGAATCCACGCGGGCAAAACGGGTATCCTTGATTTTGCCTTCCAGCAGATTGGCGAAATGGGCATCGAGTTCGCAATCCATCAGAAGCACATCGTACCCCTGCTGCTTTGCCGCCTCAATCCGGCTGTACTGCTCTTCTACATCTGATGCATACAGATAAACCACCTTTTTGTTTTTATCGGTCTGAGCCGGCTCTATGGCCTTGCGATAATCTGCAAAGCTGAAATATTTGCCGTCCGTATTCTTGAACAGGGCAAAATCCAATGCCCTCTCACAGAACTTTTCGTCCGTAAGCATACCGTATTTTATAAACAGCTTTATATTGTCCCACTTGCTTTCATAATCGCTTCTTTCCTCTTTGAAAATAATCTCCAGCCTGTCGGCCACCTTTTTAGTAATGTAAGTGCTTATCTTTTTCACATTCGAATCGCTCTGCAGGTAGCTGCGGCTGACATTCAGCGGAATATCGGGAGAATCTATCACACCGTGCAGCAGGGTAAGGAAATCCGGCACGATATTGTCCACATGGTCGGTCACAAACATCTGATTGCAGTAAAGTTGAATCTTGTTCCTGTCGATGGCCATACGCTCCTTTATCTTCGGGAAATAGAGTATGCCGGTAAGAGTAAAGGGATAATCCACATTCAAATGAATCCAGAACATGGGGTCCTCGTGCATGGGATACAGAGCCCTGTAAAAATCAAGATAATCCTCATCTTTAAGCTCGCTGGGGGCTTTGGACCAGATGGGCTCGATATTGTTTATGATATTATCTTCATCTGTCTCCACCTCTTTGCCATCTTTCCATTCGGTCTTTTTACCGAATACTACAGGGAACGGCATAAACTTGCAATACTTCCCAAGCAGGGAGGCAATGCGCCCTTTCTCGGCGTATTCCTTATCTTCATCATCTATATAAAGCGTTATGACAGTGCCTCTATCTTCCTTTTTACAAGGTTCCATGGTAAATTCGGGATTGCCTGCGCAAGTCCACTTCACCGCCTTTGCGCCGTCCTGATAACTTAAACTTTCGATGGTCACCTTCTTTGAAACCATAAAGGCGGAATAAAAGCCCAAGCCGAAGTGGCCTATAATGTTCTGGTCTTTGTATTTGGCTAAGAACTCGCCGGCACTGGAAAATGCTATCTGATTTATATACTTGTCGATTTCCTCTTCAGTCATGCCTATGCCGCGGTCGATTACCTTAAGGGTTTTCGCCTTTTCGTCCAATACCACCTCCACCTTCAAATCGCCCAATTCGCCTTTGAATTCACCGTTGGAACTCAGGACATGAAGTTTTTTCGTGGCATCCACAGCGTTGGCAACGAGCTCGCGCAGGAATATCTCTTTATCGGAATACAGGAATTGCTTAATGATGGGGAATATGTTTTCTGTCGTTACCCCTATTTTACCTTTTATCATATATAGAATTAATTTAATCGATTACGCTCTTACTATTGTCAAAGCCCGTGCCCGTGACAAAATGTCAAAAAGTTTTTTACGTCTTTCGGATGCAACGCGGCTGAGCAGGAAGGCATCTATTTAAAAGTGAAAATAACACATATGATTATGAGGACTAAAATATTTTTTGCTGTCGTGGCAGCCGCTGCGGCACTTTGCGCCTGCGAAAAAGGCGTCTATAAGGATATGAATGTTGACGGACCGTTTATCGGGCATTACGATGGTGGCATTTCTCAGGAAAGCCAAGGGGGCGACAAGTATGATGATTTTGACGATAATCCTTTCGTCACCACCGAAGAGGAACCCACCTCCACCTTCTCTGTCGACTGCGACGGCGCTTCCTACGCCAATATGCGCCGCTATATCAGGGAAGGACAGCTTCCTCCGAAAAGCGCTGTTCGAATCGAAGAATTCCTGAATTACTTTACCTTCGATTATGCCGAGCCTGAGGGAGACGAGATGATAGCCCTGAATTCCGAGGTTAGCGCTTGTCCATGGAATGAAAACCACCGCCTAATGCGCCTCGGCATCAAGGGAAAAAGTCTCAAGAGCAGGCCGAATTCCAACTTTGTGCTTCTTGTGGATGTCTCCGGCAGCATGAATTCCGAAGATAAGATAGAGCTTCTTAAAAGCTCATTCTGCACCCTTGTAGACAATATGGACCCGAAAGACCGTGTCAGCATAATCACCTATGCTTCGGGAGTAAAAAAGGTGTTGGAGTCCACCCTCGCGAGCGATGGAGCACAGATTAAAAAAGCTCTTAGAGGCCTACAGGCCAGCGGAGC
>JAAZIW010000180.1 GCA_012800665.1 Rikenellaceae bacterium | reverse complement strand
TGAAAAAGCGTCAGCGCCTCTTCGGATGTATGTGCGAAAATATATACCAAGCATTGCGGGTTGGCCCAGCGATCTTTGAGGTATTTTACTCCCACCTCTACCACCTGCGGGTCAATATCAAAATAAACAATGTTGCGGTGTACCTGGAAAAGCTTGGTAAAATCGTTGGACGGAATATTTACAAGCGAATAAAGCGGCTCGCGTATGGGGAGCCAGGGGCAGTCTTGGGCTAAAAGCTCGCGTGTTGCATTGCCGAGTGAGCCTTCCCAGTCGGTTTTGCTCATTACCACTATCACTTCTCCGGCCTTGCCGCTGACATTTGGTAGAAGGGCTTCGCGACGGTTGCCGCAAGAAAGCAGGGTGAGGACCGCAAAGGCCAGGGTTAAAATCCTTTTCATATCCGTATTATTTTATAAGTCTTCCTATATCGTTTCCGAAAGCCAAAAGCATCAGCGCCAAAAGCAGAATCATGCCTATCCATTGGGCTGCAATCATAAACTTGTCGCTCGGCTTCCTGCCAGAAATGATTTCATAAACCGTAAAGAGTATGTGTCCGCCGTCCAAACCGGGAATAGGCAGCAGATTCATTACTCCCAGCATTATGCTGAGCAGTGCAAGGATGTACATGAAGCGGTACCAATCCCATACGTCCGGGAACACCTGACCTATTGCAATAAAGCTGCCAACACTCTTATAGGCTCCGGTGCTTGGAGTGGCGAGAAGGCGGAGGTCCTGCAAATAGCCGCTAATGCTTTCTCCCGTGAGTTTAATCCCCGCAACTACGGCTTCCCCCAAATTATCATAGCTTTCGTTTATTATGGATGGGGTGCGCATATAAACACCGATTCTGCCGGCGCTGTCCACTTGTACGGGCACTGACAGGGTGTCGGCCTCGCGAACCACGCCGGCGGCAACTTCGCGTCCGGCAAGAGAGGCCAGCACTTCTCTGGAATCCTGCAGGTATTGCACCTCTTGTCCATCGAAGGAGATTATCCTGTCTCCCCGCTTTAGTATGGTATTCGGACTGCCCGCGGCTACTGAATCTATAATGAAGGGTATGGCAATGTCGAACATAAGCTGCGACTCAATCGCCCTGCTCATCATGGCCTGGTCAATGTATAGCGTAAGCGTGTCGCTCCCGCGCAAAACTTTGGCTGTATGTACTTTACGGCGTACCAGATCGGCCTGCAGCATGCCGAAATTCTGCGGCTCATAGTCATCGAAGGCAAGTATTTCGTCACCGACCTCGAAGCCCATTTCCTGAGCGAGTCCGTTGGGATAAATCTTGGAGCCCGAATTGCTTATATAGCTCTGCCCCCAAATGCCGGCTATGGCTATGAATACCAATATGGCAAAGATAAAGTTGTAGAGCACGCCTCCCGACATCACAAGCAGTCTCTGCCAGGGATTACGGGTGCGGAATTCCCAGGATTTGGGCGCCTGTTTCATCTGCTCCGTATCCATGCTTTCATCTATCATGCCCGCTATCTTGCAATAGCCTCCGAGCGGCAGCACTCCTATCCCGTATTCGGTCTCCCAATCAAGAGCCTTTGGAAAGAGTTTGGTGAACCAACGGGAACGTTTGGTGCTGAAAATGAAGGATTTGCCTATATCAAAGAAGAGGAAGAATTTTTCTACCCTGATTCGTAAGATTTTGGCAAAGGTATAGTGACCCAGCTCATGCAAAAGGATGAGTATGGAAAGAGCAAGAATAACTTGCAGAATTTTCATTAAAACCGCCATAGATTAAAGCAACTCACGTGCTCTGACAGCGCTTTCCTCGTGGGTGGAGAAAATACAGTCGAGCGAAGGGCTTGCTGCAAAATCCAAGCCATTCAGCACCCTCTCTATTATTCGGGCTATGTCATAAAAAGCGATTTGACCTTTAAGATAGGCCGCTACCGCCACTTCATTGGCAGAGTTCATGGCACATGGAGCATTGCCGCCGCGTTTTATGGCTTCGAAAGCGAGGGCAAGGCACGGAAATTTCTCAAGGTCAGGCTTTTCGAAATTGAGCCTTCCTATTTCTGTAAGGTCCAATTTTTTACAGCCAACGTTTATTCTATTCGGAAAAGCGAGCGCAAAAGCTATAGGCTGCCTCATATCGGGGTTGCCAAGCTGAGCTATTACAGCGCCATCTGCAAATTCCACCATTGAATGCACTATGCTTTCGGGATGCACCAACACATTTATATTGCTTACATCCACGTCGAACAGCCAGTGTGCCTCTATAACCTCCAAACCTTTGTTCATCATGGTGGCGGAGTCTATCGTTATCTTGGCGCCCATCTCCCAATTCGGATGCTTAAGCGCTTGAGAGGCTGTGGCGGCGGCTATTTTCTCGCGAGGCCAGGTGCGGAAAGGTCCTCCGGATGCGGTGAGATGAATTTTCACCACCTCATTTCCTTGTGCAGCCAAAAGACATTGGAATATAGCAGAATGTTCCGAATCAACAGGTAAAATAAGCCCTTTGTTTGCACGCATTGTATCTGTAACCAATTGTCCTGCGGCAACTAAAGTCTCTTTATTTGCAAGCGCTACAATCTTACCGGCTTCAAGGGCCGCCAAAGTCGGCCTCAGACCGCTGAAACCCACCATCGCTCCCACTACAATATCTACATTTCCGGCTGCAACCAGTGCACAAAGGCTGTCAGTGCCTGTAAAAACCTTTATCCCTTTGGGTTGAAGGGTATCCGCCAATTCCTTGTATTTGGATGAGTCGCCTATGACAACAGCCCCTGCATCAAATTCAAGAGCCTGCAGGGCAAGCAGTTCTGCATTGCTGCCTGCAGAAAGCATCTCAACCTCAAAGAGTTCGCGATGCCTGCGTATTACATCAAGAGTCTGGGTGCCTATCGAACCTGTAGAACCGAGAATTGCTATTCTGCGCTTTGCCATTAGAATTTACAATATTTTGTGGGGTCTACCGCTTCGCCTTCATACCAGAGTTCGAAATGCAAATAGTCTTCCTTATGGAGTTGGTCTGTTCCGGTATTGCCTATGAGTGAGATGGGCGTGCCTGCCGTTACTTTTTCGCCTTCCTTGCGAAGCAGTGTTTGATTATGCTTGTAGCACGATATTACATTGCCCTCATGCTGCAGAATAATTGAATATCCGGCATCATCGGTCCAGCCCGAAAAAATCACCGTGCCGTCGAGCACAGCGCTTACCACCGATTTGGCAGGAGCCGTAATATCTATTGCGGGATGAAGCACTCTGTCGTAAGGCCGCGAAATAACGCCTTTGAGCGGCGTAAAGAAATGCATCCCCTCTATCGGGAGGGTTCTGCTTTTATCGGAACCCACTCCGAATTGTTCTTCTCGGGCAACAGTGGTTCTTAATATGGAGTCTCGCCTGGAAATCTCTTCTCTGGAAAGGTCTTCCAAAAACTTAGTGGTGTTGGCGGCAATCAGGGAGTCGGTGCCGGAAAGGCTTTCTTCGCCTGCAAGCACTCGCGCAAGATTCTCTGCGTAGAGAGTCCAGCGGAGCATTTCATTCTCCAACGAATCCACCTTAAGAGCATTCTCTATGGCTCCCTGCTTGAAGTGGGCATCCGGATAGCCCGGAATACTGACTCTCAGGGGAGTGAAGGCTATGAGAGAGTAAAAAATGCCGAAGAGTATTACCGCCGCACTGATTACGCCAATTATTATTCCGGCCTTGGAGAAACGCCAAAGCCTTATCCTCTTATGGGATGTGTCGTCATTCAGGGTAAGCCTGTAAAGCTTGGAATTCTTTTTTGCCATATTTTTTTCTAACTTTGCAGATTATATGGACAGAACCGTCGGTATAGATTACGGCAAAGCGCGTGTGGGGGTTGCGATAAGTGACCCGCTCGGCATCTTTGCTTCACCTCTCGAAACGGTGCCATCTGCAAAGATAATAGAATATCTGCAAAAAATCGCTGCTTCCGAAAAGCTTATTTGCTTTGTGGTGGGTTATCCGGTAAATCTCGATGGCAAGCCGGCTGAAGCAAAAGCCGATGTGGACGTGTTCCTCAAACAGCTCGGTAAGGTTTTCCCGAATGTTCCCTTGGTGTTGGAAGATGAGCGCTTTACAAGCGTGCTGGCGCATAGGGCAATGATAGACGGAGGCATGAAAAAGAGCGAGCGCCGCAAGAAGGAAAGTGTGGATAAGATAAGTGCAGCAATTATTTTGCAGGGTTATTTGGATAGAAAAAACAGACAATGATAAGACCTATTTATTTATACGGCTCAAAAGTGTTGAGGGAAGTGGCAAAGCCTGCTGACTTGACCAAAAAAGAAAAAATCAAGCAGTTGGTCACAGACCTTAAAGATACGCTTGCCGCCTCTGAGGGCTGCGGTCTCGCCGCCCCCCAGATAGGGGAGAGCACGCGTGTGGTAATAGTGGAAGGGGATATAATGAAAGATGTTTACCCCTATCTTGCCGGTTTCCGCCGCACCTTTGTCAATCCTGTAATTATAGAGGAAAGCGAGGAGAGGACGGTTTACAGCGAGGGCTGCCTCAGCGTTCCCGGCATCTATTGTGATGTCAGCCGCCCCAAGAAGATAAAGGTGGAGTATTATGACGAGAACCTGGAAAAACATACTGAAGTGTTTGACAATTTTGCCGCCCGCATGATACAACATGAATTCAGCCATTTGGAAGGTGAACTTTTCACAGATCTTGTGGCCCCCATCAGGCGCAAAATTTTAGCAGCCAAATTATATAAAATTTCTGCGGGTAAAACCGCAACGCGTTATCAATCGAAACTGAAAAAATAATTATGGGCGCTTTTCATGCATATGACATTCGCGGAATCTACGGCGTAGATTTTGACAAAACCACAGCTTATAAGATAGGTTACTTTATTCCCATATTGCTTGGTGCGAAAAAAGTGTTGGTAGGCAGGGACTGCCGTCTTTCCGGACCGGAAGTTCACGACAGTCTTATCCGGGGCATTACCGATGCCGGTGCCGATGTCGACGATATAGGCTACAGCAGTACGCCTTTGGTATATTTCGGAACGGCCAGCTACGGCTACAAAGCCTCCGTACAAATAACAGCTTCTCATAACTCGCGCGAGTATAATGGTATGAAAGTCAGCCGTGAGGATGCTCTTCCGGTAGGCTTCGACACCGGTTTGGGGCAAATAAAGCAGTGGATATACGAAGGTCGTCCGACTCCTCCGGCCGCCAAGCGCGGCTCGGTCAAGCAAATAGATATAAAACCCGCATACTTGGACTTCCTTAATAAGTATAAGGGCGATTATTCCAATTTGAAAATAGCTTTCGACCTATCCAACGGCATGGGAACCCTTTTCGCAAAAGAGTTATTCAAGGGTGATGATGCTGTTTATTTGTTCGACACCATGGATGGCAATTTTCCCAATCACGACCCCAATCCGCTCGTGCAGGAAAATGTTGAGCCGCTCAAAAAGTTAGTGAGCGAAATCAAGGCGGATGTAGGCGTTATTTTTGATGGCGATGCCGACAGAGTGATGTTCGTTGATGATAAATCCCGCTTTGTGGCTCCTGACCTTATAATTGCACTCATGGCCCTGTATTTCTGCGATGAGCGCGGGGAAAAGAATCCCATAGTGCTTCAGGAAATCCGCTCCAGCAAGGCCATAGCCGAGTTCCTCAGCGAAAATTACAATGCCGATGTGCATACATGGCGTGTCGGCCGTGCTTTTGCCGCTCCCAAACTCCGCGAAATCGATGGTCTTTGGGGAGGCGAACTTGCCGGCCACTATTATTTCAAAGATTTCTTCTATTCCGACAGCGCCATGCTTGCAAGCATGATTGTGCTCCGGATTGTATCATCCCTTAAAAAACAAGGAATAAAGTTAAGTGAAAAGATAGATTCTCTCATTAAATATAAGAATTCCGGCGAAATCAACTTCCGCGTTGAAGACAAGGCCGGAGCAATGGAGGCCGTGAAGGCCCATTTCGAGGCGGCTGAAAAGCCCCAAAAAATTATGGATTTTGATGGATACCGTCTTGAATTCCCGCAGTGGTGGTTCAATATACGTCCATCCAACACCGAGCCTTATCTGCGTTTCATCTGCGAGGCCACAAACGATGCCTTATTGCAGGAAAAGATTGCAGAAACCACCAAGCTTATTGTAGAGAAGTTTGGCGGCATTAGGGCGTAAAGAAAATTATTTTGAGTTTAATCAGCAGTTTATTATTCATAAGTCTTTCTCTCTTCATTGGAGAGAATGGCATAGAGATAGACCTTCCGGAAATAGAACCGGCCCGTTCTATCGATTTCGTTTCCTTAGAAGCTCCTTCCTATATAATAGACGGATATTGGTCGGGCGTTGAGCTCGACAGTTACAATATGCCTAAGGACAGCATTCCCGAAAGAACATTTATACGTTTGGACGGCGATTTCAGCTGTCCTTACGGCAAAGTGGTGTATTCCCCGTACGGACGACGTTTCGGTCGTTTTCACAATGGCGTGGACCTTCCTCTTCCACAAGGAACTTCGGTTACCGCCGCTTTCAGCGGTGTGGTGCGCCTGTCCACATATCGCAGCGGCTACGGCCATATTATCATTATAAGGCATGCAAACGGTATAGAAACGGCATATGCTCACCTTTCCAAGCGTAAGGTGAATTCCGGAGATGTGGTGAAGACAGGGGATATAATAGCAATCAGCGGCTCCAGCGGACGCAGCACTGGCCCGCATCTTCATTTTGAAACCCTGTATTGCGGCCATACTTTCAATCCGGAACTCATTATTGACTTCGAGAAAGGAACTTTGGTGCAGAGCCCCTTCATGTTGAGGCGTGAAGTCTTGCAGTAATATATTATAATGCGGAAAATTTTTCTTTCCGCCGCTATCGTGCTGTTCATGGCAGCGGCTTGTTCTCCGGAGTATATTGTTAATCCGGAGGAATATGTCAGTACGCTTGTCGGCTCCGATTCGGACTTCAGTTTCAGCAACGGTAACACTTATCCTGCTATAGCCCTGCCTTGGGGAATGAATTTCTGGACCCCTCAAACCGGGCAGAACGGTGATGGATGGCAATATACATACGGGGCGCATGTGCTTCGCGCTTTCAAGCAGACACATCAGCCGAGTCCTTGGATAAACGATTACGGATGTTTCAGCATAATGCCTGTAAACAGGATTTCCGGTCCTGTCGAAAGTGTTTTCTCGCACAAAAGCGGAGAAAAAGTACATCTTCGCGTTGCCTCCTCATTTATATCAGATGAGCAGGCGGAGCGGCTGAGTTCGAACAGATGCTCGATTCCGTATTTAAGGCGCCACCAATTTACGACGATTCCTATTACGGCTATCGCATTCACGAAATCACCGAAATGATTGTTGCTGATATGGGCAATTATGCGCATGGCAATCAGTCGATTCAGCACATGATTTATCTTTACAATTATGTGGGTGCTCGTGAAAAAACCGACAGGCATATAGCGGAAGTGCGCGAACGCCTCTACAGTTCCGCCCCCGACGGCTACCCGGGCGATGAAGACAACGGCCAGACAAGCGCCTGGTATGTGCTTAGCGCTCTCGGCTTTTATCCCGTTTGCCCTGCATCGGGCGAATATGCGCTTTGCAAACCTATGTTCCCATATGTGAAGTTTGATGGAAGCCTGCTTAAAGACAAGGCAAGCAGAAAATTTTGGAAGAATCTTGCCCAAGAGTCAAAGAATCCTACAAAAAACTTTCTGAAATATGAATAAGTCTTTTGCCCTTGCAGTGCTGTTGCTTCTTGCATCCTGCTCCGGTCCCGATTTCGCCTCCTTTGTAGACCCTATAATCGGCTCAGACGGTCACGGACATGTGTTCGTGGGGGCAAGCGTACCTTTCGGCATGGTGCAGTTGGGACCCACTCAGCCTACGCGCGGTTGGGACTGGTGCTCGGGCTATGCCTATCGCGACAGCGTAGTGCTTGGCTTCAGCCATACTCATCTTTCCGGAACAGGAATAGGGGACCTTGGCGATATATGCTTCCTTCCCTTCAACCCTTCCAAACGCAAATACACCTCCGGAGGGCATCTCTATGGCCGTTTGGACCATGCTTTGGAAACGGTAGAGCCCGGTTATTATGCCCTAAGCATGCCCGATTTGGGAGTTGATGTACGCCTTACCGCAGGCACTTATACCGGCTATCACGAATATACTTTCAAGTCCGACACTTCTGCAGTCTTGGTGGATTTGAAGCTCGGAATAGGCTGGGATAGAGTCACCGATTATAAGATAGAAGTGATTGATGATTACAGTATTAAGGGTTACCGCTATTCCACCGGCTGGGCCGAGGACCAAAAGGTTTATTTTTATGCGATTTTCTCCATGCCCTTTACCGGCGGCGATGAAGGCATCTTCTTTTTTGATACTTCTACCCAAAAGAAACTATATGCGGCGGTAAGCCTTTCTCCCACAAGCGAGCAAAAAGCCATTGATAATCTCGCCTACGACACCCGAAAAGGCAATAATTTTGAAAAGAATGTGGCTTTTGCAAGAGGGGAGTGGAATAAGGCCTTGGGTAAAATAAAAGTGAAGCCCATGGATGATGCGCAGAGGCAGATTTTCTATACTTCGCTTTATCACAGCATGATAGCCCCCTCTCGTTTCAGCGATGCGACCGGCCCCGAAAGATATACCGTTTTTTCGCTTTGGGATGCCTACCGCGCAGCCTTCCCGCTTTATACCCTCATTGAACCTGAGCGTTGCAGGAATTTTGCCGAGAGTTTTATGGATATTTATGAGAGCGGCGGAGAACTCCCTGTCTGGCACCTTTGGGGCAATGAAACCTATTGTATGCCGGGTAATCCCGGAGTGATAATAATGGGGGACCTGGTGCTTAAAGGCCTTTATGATGAGCCTGAAAAGGCACTTGAAGCAATGTTTGCATCAAGCAAAACAAGGGCTCGCGGACAGCAGGACATACTGGATTACGGTTTTATCCCTTATGACGGCTCTGAGCCCTACGAAAGCGTGTCCAAAGCTTTGGAATTTGCAGTTTCGTACAGTTCGGTGGCAAAAGTGGCAGAGCTTTTGGGGCATGCCTATTTGGCTTCGGAGTATTTCGAAAAATCCAAGCTTTATGCACGTTATTTCGATGCTGAAAGCGGTTTTCTCCGCGCAAAGGCAAAAGATGGCAGTTTCAGATGTCCCTTAGACCCTTTCAGAGCAGAGCATCAAAGGGACGACTATACCGAGGGCAATGCCTGGCAATGGACTTTTATGGTGCCGCATGACACCAAGGGGCTCATAGAGCTTTTCGGAGGAGAGCGGAAATTTCTTTGCAAGTTGGATTCCCTTTTTGTGGCCGAAGGCGATATGGGCGAAAATCATGACGATGTTACGGGCCTCATCGGACAATATGCGCACGGCAATGAGCCTGTTCATCACGTAGCTTATATGTATAATGTAGCCGGAAAACCGGAGCGTTGTGCTGAAGTGGTGCGGAATGTAATGGATTCCCTTTATACCACCGGCCCTGAGGGTCTCTGCGGCAATGAAGATGTGGGGCAAATGAGCGCCTGGTATGTGCTGAGTGCACTTGGCATTTATCAGTTGGATCCTTGCGGAGGAGATTTTTATATCGGCAGTCCCGCTGTCCGCAAGGCGGTTTTAAATCTTACAGACCCCTCTACGGGCAAGAAAACCCGCTTTACCATAGTCGCCCGTGGGAATTCCCCTAAAAACATATATGTGAAAAGCGCCCGTCTTAACGGCAAAGCTCTCGAAACCCCCTTCATCTCCTATTCTCAAATAGTCAAGGGAGGACGCTTAGTGTTAGAAATGGGAGACAATTAAGGCCGCATTTATGCAAGTTGCCGAAATTCAAAGATTATGAGTATTTTTGCAGACTGAACAAAGTTTACCAAAGAACTATGACCATGAAAAAACCAATACATAAGTATACAAGTCCGGCATGCAGAATTATCTATATGAATATAGATAATGTTCTGTGCCAAAGCCCCGGTAATACTATTGACGATTCAGAATTTACGGACTATGGCACATTTTAAATTACAAAGCAAGGCGCTTGCCGCCATATTGATTGTTTCCGCAATGGCATTCTCATCATGCCTTAAGGAAGCTTTCCCAATGGAGCCCGTTTTTTCGGTAAGAATCGAAGCTCAGTCTCTTGATACCAAAACCGAATTCGGCGCACCCGAAAGCGCTTTCGGAAAAACAAATTATCCTGTTTTGTGGAAAGCCGATAAAAATGCATATTTTTCTCTTGACGGAGCGGCTTTTGTATCATCCACTCCGAATCCCTCGGCAGATTATAAAACGGCAAGTTTTGAAATCGGCTTCGCTACTGAGCCCAAGGCGGAAGGCGGCATAATCTACGGATTTTCTCCTGCCGGAAGCTTATCTCCCGAAACCGGCGGCTTTACGGCAATTACCAAGTCCGAGGGCTTTGCATCCCTTGTGGTGCCTGTCAATCAGACTCCGCTTGCGGGCTCGGTTGACCCCGCCTCACAGGCGATTTTCGGCTCCACAACTTACCCTTCGGGCGGCGTTCCGGATAATTTAAGCATGAATTTTTCTCACGCTCTTGCATATGGAAGAATGACCCTTTCCAATTACGGAGGAGGAAATGATATTGCATGGATTTCCATAACTTTTCCTGTAGCGGTTGCCGGCAATTCATGCAAATATTATTTTGAAGACAATGGTGATAAGCTTGCCGGAAACGTTTACAATTCTTCAAGCAAGACAATCAAGTTGGACCCGCAAAATGCAGTCGATAAAACCTTCTGGTTCTCTGTGGTTCCCACCGGCACAATTGATTCGGGAGAAATTGTGGTTACCGTTGCCAAAGCCAACGGGGATGCTTATATAAAAGCCATCTCCTTGTCAGACTCTAAATCAATAGCTTTCAACAAGGGCAAAATTTCCGGCTTTACGGTAAATATGGAGGGCATCGCTGCTGTTTCCAAAACCTCATGGGAACTTGTAAACGATGCATCTGAGCTGTCTGTCGGTGATGAACTCGTTATTGCCAGCAATGCAAAGGGCAAAACGGCAGGTGCTCTTACTTCAGCTTACCTTGTAGACGTATCTTCCGGCTTTAGTGCTGATAAATCCACAATAAGCTCGCTTGGAGAAGGAACTCTTATCTTTAAGCTTGGAGGCTCCGCAGGAGCTTGGACTTTGTCGTCGGGCTCCCAAAAGCTTGGCGCAACAGCTGTCAAAAAGCTTGCTTTCGATAACGGAACCACCACTTGGTCTATCACAATCTCAAGCAACGGAGATGCCACAATTCAGAATGGCACTTCCTCATATGGACGCTTCTTGCATAATGTCAATTATACGAGATTTACCACATATACCTCCGACCCGAATATTTCCATGCTTCTTCCTCAACTCTATAAGAAAGACTACCCGAAAGATCTTGCCTCGGCAAATGTAAGCACAGGAACTGCAACTGGTATAACTCAATCGTCTGCAACGCTTTCGGCATCTTATTCCAATGCTACATCGGAACCGACATCCCTTGGTTTTGAATATGGAACATCCGAGAATAATTTGAATTCCACGGTAAACTCCACAGAGCCTATTTCCGGTCTTTCCGGCAGTTACAGTGCGTCTTTGACCGGCCTCAGCCCAAGCGTCAAATATTATTACCGGGCTGTAGTACAGTTAGGGGCATTCCGCTTCTACGGCTCAGTGATGTCTTTCACCACTTCGGAAGAGGTCTTGTCCGATGGCAGGTTGGAACTTCCCGCCATCAATTGCAGCTCATCTCAATTATCCCAGACTCTTAAAGTGGGTGATGCTCGCAACTACACCTATCTTTACGACAAGGATTTATACTGTCCGCTTTGGTCGGCTTATCCTTTGTACTCATCCGTGATGAATGGAAGCTATCCCCGCCCAAGTTGGATGTTTAATCCGAATTTTTCTCAGAATTATCAAATAACAGTCGCGGGAAATAGTTATCCTACTGCTTACAACGCAGCCGCTTATTCCAGAGGCCATCATGTACCTAATGCAGACCGAAACAATAACGAAGAAATGCAGAGACAGACATTCTACGTTACCAACCAGTCTCCTCAATTGCAGAATAAATTCAACGGAAGCATCTGGAGCGCCCTTGAAAATGCTGTACGTAATGTTGCGGCCGCTACAGATACCGTATATGTTGTTACCGGCGCCACTTTCCAAAAGCAGGGGTCTTCCGAGCCGATAACTTATCTTACTGCGGCATCATCTTCCTACAGCCCGAGCTCTTTGCCTATACCCAACTATTTTTGGAAAGTGCTGCTTAAAGTCAAGCGCAGCGGCGGCACTATAACCGGCGCATCTGCAGTCGGCGTATGGTTTGAGCACAGGGAATATGAAAGCGGTGATAACTTTACCAATTATACGGTTTCGGTTGACCAGATTGAAACGTGGACAGGCTTCAATTTCTTTGTGAATCTGCCTTCTGCTTTGGAAAGCTCTGCTGAAACCAATAGCAGCTGGAATACTTTCAGTTCGTTTTAAGCGTAAAATGTAAAGTGCTGAAACGCAGGCAGAACATAAAAGAAGAGTAGCTTTTTTGGCATGAACCCCGAAAGTTAGACAAAAAACTAAGGGGTTTTATTATGTTTAAAAAGTTAAAAAAACACGATTTTAATGATCTTCTAAAGTATATGC
>JAAZIW010000021.1 GCA_012800665.1 Rikenellaceae bacterium | reverse complement strand
TTGAGCCGGGACTTTATGAATGGTGCGAGAAAAGCATTCTCACGCTGGATGCCTTAAAGGATTCTTATGCGAATTATCATTTGCGCTGGTTGCTGGAGCTTTGCTCTGCCATGGGTTTCACCCCTACTATGGCTGACCTCGCTCCTTTCGCAGGCGAATATATGAAGGAGTTGAAGGGACTTATGGGCCAGTATGAAGATGCCTTGGTTTTTCCTTTGAACGGACGCTTGCGAGGCGACATCGCTGATGCCATTCTGCAATACCTGTCCTCTCACCTCGACTACAGACTCAACATCCGCTCCCTTGCGGTTCTTTCAGAATTGTTTGAATAGAAAACTTGGCCGACAGGTTTACCGGTTGGCCGGCGGAGCAGTACGACAGGTTAGCCGATTGGGTGGTAGAGCAACATGGCAGGTTAGCCGATTGGGTGGTAGAGCAACATGGCAGTTTAGCCGATTGCCGATGAAGCCGCTTCCCTCCACAAATTATTAAGGAAAACGCTTGTCTTTTAAGAAATCGGATAATGCACGGAGAGCAACGCCGCGATGGGAGATGGAGTTTTTCACTTCGTCTGAAAGTTCCGCCATGGTATTGTCGGGAAAAGCATCGGGCACAAACACGGGGTCATAGCCGAATCCGTGCTCTCCATAAGCCTGACGAGCTATCCGTCCTTCCACAGTCCCCTCGAAAAAATGAGGTGTTCCGTCTTTCAGGATAAGTGTTATAACGCAACGGAAGCGCGCCGCCCCTGGAAATAAATCCCGCGAAGAAGTGCTTTTGCAACCTTCCTGCAAAGGAAAGATGGAGCCCAATTTGAAAAGCAGATAGGCGATATTGTCAGCGAAATTATGGTCGGAAGCATAGCGGGCGGTATGGATGCCGGGTGCTCCGTCAAGAACATCAACCTCAAGACCGCTGTCATCGGCAAAGCAGGACAGGCCGCATTGATTGAATATATGCTTTGCCTTTAACAAAGAGTTTTCTTGAAAGGTATTCCCTGTTTCCTCTATCTCCCAATCCAAGCCCAAATCGGCAGGACCTAAAACTTCATAGGAGGGCCCGAGTATTTCTCTGGCCTCATGTAATTTTCCCGGATTTCCTGTGGCGAATATCAGTTTCATAAGCTAACTGCCAGCGGACTCACCAATGCCTGCCTAAGGGCTTCATCGTAGCGGATGGCGATTTCGACGGCCGCCTTTTGGAAATAATAGCGGGCTACTATACTTTGCTCAATAAACGGAACGATTTCGTCTTTTTTAAGACGGAGAAAACTTTCTTTATCAAGGTCCAACTTGGCCTTCAAAGCCTCCAATTCTTCCTTCATCGACTCTTCCAGGCCATCTTTTTTAAGCTCTTCCAGCATACGGTCGTAAGAAGCGCGGGCAGAGGTGCGGGCATCAAACTCCTTTGCTTTGGCAAACTTTATAAAGCCCTCGTAATCATCGAAATGATAATCTTTTGCCGGAGGGATGCTTTCATGCGAACGCACATAATCAAGGCAATACTGCTCTATTATACCGCTTAGCACCAAAGAGTAGGTCAGACGGCTGTACTCGCGGCGTTTAAGCTCCACATCGGGGGTGATGCCTCCGCCGTCGCGCACCTTGCGGCCGTGGGCAGTGGTGAATTCGCGCGTAAGAGAATCAGGGATATTGCCAACCGAGCCGTCCTCATTGCGGTTCGAATAATCTATTGCCTGAACGCATCGTCCTGAGGGGATATAATATTTTGCAGTGGTGATTTTGAGATGTCCGCCATACGGCATTGGACGGACGCTCTGCACAAGGCCCTTGCCGAAAGTACGGTTGCCCATAATGGTGGCTCTGTCATAGTCCTGGAGACTGCCGGCCACAATTTCGGAAGCGGAAGCCGAGCCGGAATCCACCAATACGATAAGCGGAAGATGGGGCTCAACAGGGTCACTTATAGTCCTGTAAATCTCATCTCTGCTATATTCATTGCCCTTTGAGGTTACCACCAAGGAGCCTTTCGGAACAAAAAGCCCGACTATCTTGACGGCCTCTTGCAAAATGCCGCCGCCGTTGCCTCGAAGATCCAGTACCAAGCGCTCCATCCCCTGCTTCTTAAGTTCCTTTATTGCAGAACGGACATCGTTGGCCACCCCTTCTGTAAAGCCGCTTAGAAGGATGTAACCCGTTTTGCCGTCTTCCAGGATTCCTACATATTCTATATCAGGGATATGAATGCGCTCGCGGGTGATTGTAATATCTTCGTCTTTACCGGTATAAACCCTTTTTACTCTGAAAGTAACCTGGGTGCCGGGCTTGCCTTTCATTCTGTCGGATGCCTCTGCGGCATTCAGACCTATGGTGGTTTTGCCGTCGATTGCATAGATGGCATCACCGCAGCGCAGCCCTGCTTTCGCAGCCGGAGAATCGGCGTAAGGCTCATTGATGAATACAGGACCGTCTTTATCTGACTTGTATATTATAGCCCCGATACCTCCGTAGGTTTTACTTATCATCAGCTCGAAATCTTCACCCTCCTCCTCCGACACCCAAATGGTATATGGGTCGAGGATGGAGAGCATGGCATCTATGCTCGCCTTTTGCATGCGCTCTATCGGAAGAGAATCCACATAACTGCGGTTAAGTTCCTGGAGCAGAGCGGATTGCGTTTGCATCCAACGACCAAGATTAAAACTTTTGCTCTGTGCGCCGGCAAATAATGATGCCGACAGAATAATCAGCGGAATAAATATTTTTTTCATGCGTCTTTCCAAATAAAAATTTTGTCGCCCCGATGCAGTTTATCAAAAGGCTTGCCATTATTACCCACCACCTCTACTTTTACCGAGCAGATTGATGATTTTGGAACAATCTCAACAGGGGTATACTCCAAACGTATGTCCTCAGCGGGAAATTCCACAACTCCCGTGGTGGCGCCAATCGCGAGCAGGGTATCGCCTTTATGAAGGTCGGTGGTTTCCACCGTGATTTCCGCCACGCCGAGCTTGCTGAACCAATTGGTGACTTTACCAAGATAAACCTTGCGTTTGGTGGCGTTGCTGCCGTAAACCTTGCTCCATTCACCTAATTTTGCGCCCATATAATATCCGTCCCAAAAGCCGCGATTGAACACCTCGGCAAGTTTTTCCTTTAGCGAAGCTGCGAGCTCAGGAGTGTAAGTGCCGTTGGAAACAGCATCGGCGGCGGCTCGGTAGCACTCGCTGCAGCGCTTTACATATTCAGGACTTCGGGCACGCCCTTCTATCTTGAACACCCTTACACCGGCATCTGCCATCTTATCCATAAACTCTATGGTGCAAAGGTCTTTGGGAGACATTATATATTTGTTGTCTATATTCAGTTTATTGCCGGTTTCAAGGTCTGTGACTTCATAACCACGCCTGCAAATCTGCATACAGGCTCCCCTGTTGGCGGAAGTGCCATAGGAGTGGAGACTGAGATAGCATTTGCCGCTTACCGCCATGCAAAGAGCCCCGTGAGCGAACATTTCTATTCTTACAAGCTCTCCGTTCGGCCCTGTAATCTGCTGCTCCTGAATAGCTTTATGGATTTCTTTAACTTGAAATAAATTAAGTTCGCGAGCCAAAACCACGACATCCGCAAACTTGGAATAAAACTTCAGGGATTCGATGTTGGAGATGTTGAGTTGGGTGGAGATATGAACTTCCAGCCCGATTTCACGGCAATAGGCTATGCAGGCCATATCGGAAGCTATTATGGCATCCACTCCGGCAACCTTTGCTTCGTTTAGAGTCTCGCGCATGGAAGCGAGGTCTTTGTCGTAAAGGCAGATGTTAAGCGTAAGATAGGCCTTTGCGCCGGCCTCGTGGCATTGCCGGACCACCTCAGCAAGGTCGTCAGGGCTGAAATTGCTTGCCGAATGAGAACGCATGTTCAAATGTCCGACTCCGAAATATATGGAATCGGCACCCCCTTGAATGGCGGCTCTAAGGCACTCGAAATTGCCTGCCGGCGCCATTATTTCAAGTTTTTTATTCTCTGAATTCATTTCTGCTCATCTTTATTTCACTAACGGAACTTGCCGTCTTCTTCCAGCATTCCCAAATAGGAATTATAGCGTTCAGGGCTTATCTCCCCTTTCTCAATAGCCTCTTTCACTGCACAATCCGGCTCGTGCGTGTGGGTGCATGGAGTAAAAAAACATTTGCGACCTACGCGGAGCATTTCAGGAAAATATAGGGCAATCTCTTCTTTTTCGAGGTCCACAAGTCCGAATCCCCTAAGGCCGGGGGTATCGATAATAAATCCGTTATGTTGTCGGGCCGGCTCTTTTTCACCGCCTTCAGGACAGCCGTCACCGGCATCGCTTTTTTGACCGCCATCAGGACAGCCGTCATCGGCATCGCCTTTTTCAGCTTTGACCGAAGCGCCAAGGGGGTACATTTCATAAAGCGAGGTGGTGTGCCGGCCTTGCAGGTGAGCTAAGGAGATTTGAGCGATTCTTGGGGATAATGAAGGATCCAAAGCCTTGATTATGGAGGATTTGCCAACTCCAGACTCGCCCGAAAACAGCGATACTCCTTCTGAGCATATACGCCTCAACTCATCTATCCCCTCCCCGGTCTTGCAAGAGGTTTTAAGCACCTTATATCCTATCTTGGTATAGACATCTACAAAATATTCTATTTCCTCCGCCGCCTCGGGGTAAAGATCTATCTTATTCAAGACAATCACCGGTTTTACCCCATATACTTCGCAGGTTACCAGCACGCGGTCGAGGAAAGGCAGTTTTATTTCGGGAAGATAAAGGCTTACCACTATGACCGCCCTGTCCAAATTGGCCGCAATCACATGATTTTGCCGGCTTAAATTGGTGGATTTGCGAATCATATAATTCTTTCGCTCAAGCACTTCGGTAATTACCGCAATATCATCCTCGGGAACATAGCTGACCCTATCGCCCACGGCTATAGGATTGGTGGACTCGGTATCTTCCAAACGGATTTTCCCGCGCATAATCGCCGGAAACGGGTTCCACTCAGGGAGGCGGCTCAGCATAAAATGACTGCCCGCATTCTTCACAACTATCGCCTCTCCCGGTTTCATTTAACCCTCCCTATAAGATTGTCTGCAAAACGGCGGAGGGCTTCCTCCTTCATATGGCTCAAACCAAGCCCGGCCAGCGATTCCATCGCCTTTTCGGAATAGCTCTCTATTGCCTGACGGGCATCTTTATCCACCCCAAGCTCTACATAAATCTTTTTTACACGGGCTATTTTGTCTGTCTTTTCCTCATCTGTAAGCGCCTGCGAATCAAGGATATTTAGAAGGTTGGAGGTTTCTGCGGACTTTTTGTCTGCTTTTCCGCCAGCCTTTTCGCTTGCTTTTTCACTTGCTTTTCCGCCAGCCTTTTCGCTTACTTTTGCACTTGCTTTTTCGATTGCCCGAACCGTCAGCCAGCTCTTTTTGCAATTTATAATATCGCCTCCTATGGGTTTGCCGAACACTTTTTCATCTCCGAAGGCATCGAGATAGTCGTCAGCAATCTGAAAGGCCATGCCTAACTGATAGCCGTAATTATAAAGGGCGTCGCACTCTGCTTTGCCCGCTCCTCCAACCAAAGCTCCCACTTCTGCTGAACAAGCTAAGAGACAGGCGGTTTTAAGGCCTATCATCTGCTCGTATTCACTCATCTCCACCATATCCCTCGACTCGAATTCCATATCCATCTGCTGTCCTTCGCATACCTGCGCCGCAGTGTCGGTAAAAAGGTCCAAAACCTTGGGAAGGGCAGGCTGGGGAGTTCTTGCAATGCGCCTGTATGCCTCTATAAGCATGGCATCTCCGGAAAGTATGGCGGTATCTTCGTTCCATTTTTTCCAAACGGTTTCTCTGCCGCGCCTGAGAGGGCTGCGGTCCATAATGTCATCGTGCATAAGGGTGAAGGAATGGAAAATCTCCAGACCCAAAGCCGGCTCCTCTATTTCGGAAGAAAAATTGTCGCAGAAAAGCGAATAGGTGGTAAGGCAAAGTTTGGGGCGTATGCGCTTGCCTCCTATTCTTATCATATATCTTAAAGGGTCGTAAAGCCCTGCCGGCTGTTCGGCGAAGCTGATGCGGTCAAACATTTCCTGCACAGCCGCTTCTATCTTGTTTTCGAAAGTCATCTTGATACAAAAGTACATATTTTCTTGCGATTTAAGGGTATTAGCCGGGGAGAACTCTTAGAATGACTGTAACCGGCGTCCCGTTCCTGCCCTTTCCTGCGTGGTTTACTGCGTGGTTTACTGCGGCTCTGGCTGCCTCCTCTCCATTCCGCCGAAATCCCCATTTCCGCCACATGGTAAAGCATTTTCGACGGCTTTTGCTTGGCCTCCACCTCCTTCAGCCATCGCAGCTCTTATTTTCGCTACATGTTTAAGCGTGAAATCGAGCGTAAAATGGAACTCTCTGACTATCAGCAAAATCCTTAAAGAAGAGTATGAAATTTGCTTGGTCTTGTTTGATGATCTTTCTCATTATCAGCACTTTCCATTTTACGCTTGATTTGCAGATTGCAGGCGGAGCTGGTCATAGTGCCGTTAATTGTATCATGATTAAGCGTTTTAGGCCTTTATTGCTTAATCATGAAGGGTAAATTAGTATCTTTGCCCGCATAGGAGGTGGAGAAGCGGAGAAGCTGAGAGGCGGCATAACAGGAGAAGGAGAAGGAAAAGGAGAAGACGAAGAGATGGTTATGGAGCGAAAAATAGCGACAGAATGCCAACCATAATAAAATGACGGTCAAGATAGATATGAGCAATAACTGCCTTATCAGGGAGATGAAGGCTCTGCGGAATCCATCGCAGGTGGAGGGGTTGTCCCGCTTTTTCAAGACGGGGCCTGGAGAGTATGGAGAGGGGGATAAGTTTTTGGGAATCAAGGTGCCTCAAACCCGTGAGGTGGTTAGGCGCTGTTGGAAAGAAATGAGCTTCGAGCAATTGGAAGAGTGCCTTTCAAGCGAATATCACGAAATCAGGCTTGCCGCCCTGCTCTCGCTTGTAGAAATCTTCTCGCATGCCAAAAATAATCCGGAGCTGCAAAGCGAATGCATCGCCTTTTATTTGGCGCACACCGACAGCATAAACAATTGGGACCTCGTGGATCTCTCGTGCTATAATCTATTAGGCGTCTGGCTGCTCGATAAGGACAGGACTCTGCTATACAAACTTGCGAGAGAGGGCAAGACCATTTGGGAGCAGCGGATAGGGATTGTCAGCACCATGACCTTCATCAGGCACGGAGAACTGCAAGACACTTTCAATATTGCAGATATTCTCCTGCATCATCCGCACGACCTTATTCAAAAGGCGGTCGGTTGGCTGCTGAGAGAAGCTGGCAAACGAGATGTAGGAGCCTTGGAAGCCTTTTTAGAGCCGAGATACAAAGAGATGCCCCGCACAATGCTCCGCTATGCTATCGAAAAATTCCCCGAAGAAAAAAGACAGCGGTATCTAAGGAGATAAGCAATTTGCGGCGGTGGCAATCGACCAATTTTGGTGATAATCAAACGGATTAAGGCGGTAATCGGTTGACCTAGGGAAGTAATCAGTCGGTTTGCGGCAACAGTCGGTCAATCTGCGACAGCTGCAAACACCGCAAATAGTTAATTTTTGAACAGAAAATATAGTAATTTATGTTTTACTGTTCAGATTTTTACTATATTTGCGCCATGAAGAATGTCTTACATACTCTTGGCAACACTCCTGTGACTACAGCGGCTATCGCTTTGCTGTATCCGAAACTCTCCGGCTCCACTCAAAAGGTAGCAGCGCTTGAGAATGCCGGGGATATTATCCGTCTGAAGCGGGGCTTGTATGTTGTAAATCCGGAAGTATCCGGCAAGAGGATTTCATTGGGGCTGGTCGCTAATCACCTCTATTCCCCTTCCTATGTATCTATGCTAAGCGCTCTGCGCTGGTATGGTCTCATCCCGGAAAGAGTAGCTGTTGTACAAAGCATGACTGTAAAGCATTCGCGCAGCTTCAGCAATTCTTTAGGGACATTCGAATACACTCTTGTCAAGAAAAATTACTTCCATATCGGTCTGCGTCACGAGGAGTATGACGGTTCTGCATTCATCATAGCAAGTCCGGAGAAGGCCCTTTGCGACTTGATTGCCAACACATCAGGCATCAATCTCCGATATTATAAGGAGGCGCAATACTATCTTGAAGAGGATTTGCGGCTCGATATGGACGCTTTCAGCCGCTTTGATGTGTCTATTCTCAAGCAATGTGCCAAGACCGGAAAAAAGGCAAATTCCATTGAAACAATAATCAAACTACTCGAACGATGAACGCACTATACGAAAAGATGCTTTCGGCTTATGACCAAAGAACAGACCAAGCAAGACGGAATGCCATTTACGAAGTAAGCCAGCAAATTGTTCTGGCCGGACTTTCCGATGGCGGTTTCTTTGACAAGGCGGCTTTCTATGGCGGCACTTGTCTTCGCATCTTTCACGGACTGAACAGATACAGCGAGGATATGGATTTCACCCTTCTGAAGGAAGACGAATCATTCAATTTCGAGCAATACTTTCAGCCGATTATAAATCAGTTCGCACTTGTAGGCAGGACGGTTGAAATTACCAAGAAAAACAAGAAGGGCTTCGGCAAAGTCGAATCCGTATTCCTTAAAGACAACACTGATGTGTACGACATTTCTTTTCAGACGGAAAAGTCAATAAAAATAAAGATAGAAGTCGACACCTTGCCACCGCTCAAATTCAGCACTGAGCAGAAGCTTCTCCTTCTGCCGAAGTCTTTCATGAGCAGATGCGTGGCTCTTCCTGATTTGTTTGCAGGTAAGGTGCATGCTTTAATATTCAGAGCATGGAAAAACCGTGTAAAGGGACGTGACTGGTACGATTTCGAATGGTATGTTAGAAACAGAGTGCCGCTGAATTTCGAGCATTTACAGGAACGTATCCGTCAGTTCAACGGCACCGAGATGAATCTTGACGAGTTCAAGACAGCGCTGAAGGAACGCCTTTCAGGCACCGACATCAACCAAGTCAAGGCCGATGTTCTCCCCTTCCTTAACAACCCTCGCGAGTTGGACATCTGGTCTAATGACTACTTCGAGCAAATGGCCGACATGATAATATTTACTAAACAGGGAAATAATCAAACATTTTGAGAATACATACATAAATCGCAAAAAAACTTTGAGATTCTGACATATAATGTTGTTTCTTCTACGATAATCGGCAAATCTGAAGCGGTAATCAGCTGACCTGGGGCGACAGCAAAGACACGGATTTTTAAAAAACTCAAAGAAAAAAACACGATAGTTTTCAGTATAGAGTGATACTTTATTATAAAAATATCTCTGTATACTGAAAACAAAAGAAAAAATAATTATCTTTGTGGCAAAAGAACTATTAGTATGGACAAAGAACAAATTAAACGGATAATTGTCAACAATCAACAATATGTTCAAAAAGTAAAGTTGATGCAGCGGGATTTTTATTTCGAAGAGATGGGAAATTATGTCTTCATCGGCATCCGCAGAGCAGGTAAATCATTTTTGATGTTCCAGCGCATACAAGAGATGCTCTCAACCGGAATATCGTCCGAACAGATTCTTTATATAAATTTTGAGGATGATAGATTAATTAATTTAACTATAGAAGATTTGGACTTGATTTTCCGTTCTTATGGGGAACTGTATGCGCATAAACCTATATTTTTCTTTGACGAAATTCAAATTGTTCCCGGATGGGAAAAATTTGTCAGGCGCTTGGCAGACAATAATTACAGGGTATATGTTACCGGCAGCAATGCAAAGATGCTCTCCAATGAGATAATGACTACTCTGGGAGGGCGATTTTTAGTGAAAGAAGTTTACCCTTTTTCGCTCAAAGAAATCTTCTCGTACAATGGAATCGACACCCGCTCCAAGCAATGGGAATATGACGAAAACACTTTTTCCAAAGCTATGCGGCTTTTCAACGACTACTTCTATAATGGTGGATTTCCCGAACTGCTTCACTTTGAGCAAAAGCGCGAATGGTTAAGAGGCCTCTATCAAAAAATCTTCTTCGGAGACATTGTAACTCGGTATAATGTGCGCAATAAGGAATCTTTGCGTCTTTTAGTTAAAAAATTGGCCGAAACCGTCAAGCATCCGGTCTCTTACAACCGCCTTAAAAACACCCTCGCTTCTGCCGGAGCTGATATAAGTATCAATACTGTACCGCAATACCTCAATTATCTTTCAGAGTCTATATTAATCTTCAGTATCCGGAATTTCATCGGCTCATTTTCCGAAAAAGAACTAAGTAAAAAATATTATTTCACCGACAATGGAATTCTAAATCTGTTCCTTTTTGACCCGGAAACTGCTTTAATGGAAAATCTTGTGGCCCTTACTTTATATAAAAAATACAAGGATGAGCTATATTTTTATAACAAGAATGTGGAAGCCGATTTTTATGTTCCGAAAGAAAAATTGCTTGTACAGGCGTGCTTAAAGATTTCGGATGATAAAACCTTCATTCGCGAGGTGTCTTCCCTATCAAGTGCGGCCAAGTATCTTAAAAGCGAGCGGCAGCTTATAATAACTAAAGATGATGAACTTTCTATAGATGAGGGAGATGTGCATATCGAAGTAATTCCTGTTTGGAAATGGCTTCTTTATTCCTAAGAATATATGATTGGGAGATGAGGATGTCATCCCAAATGAGAAATACTGATTCTACATTTCTGCGTCTATCCGCATTTATATCGAGTGTGAATATAGTTGTTTTTATCAGCCTAAAACAGCAACAGGCAACATAAAAGTTTTCAGTATAGAGTGATATTTTGATGCGGATATTACAAAAAATGTAATATGGTGATTCTTATTGGCGATTTCCCGCTGAATGGTTATAGGCGTCACTCCCACTTTTTACGACATTATCCCCAATAAAGGCATGAAATGCTCAACCATGGTTTCGGTTGTCTTTCATGATATGACGAAAAAGGCCTAAAGCGTCGTAGCCCCATGGTTTTTTGGGCAGGGGTTTGACGCAAAGGGCCAAAAATGTCATACCATGTAGCGGAAATGAGGACTGGCTGGCGAGATGGAGAGAGGATAAAAAAGCACCGCCCG
>JAAZIW010000179.1 GCA_012800665.1 Rikenellaceae bacterium | reverse complement strand
GCCATTGCAGACAATAACGAGGGTAATATCTTCCCGGGATTCACCTATGTGTTTTCTACAGGAGAACAAATCGACAGCATGTTCACTACCGGCATGGTGCAGGACTGCAATACCCTTATGCCGGTAAAAGGCGTTACAGTAATGCTTTACAAAGACTTCTCCGACTCAGCCGTCTTCTTGAAAAAGCCTTATGCCGCAGCCAAAACCGATGATTGGGGCTATTTTGCCATATCTTTCATTCAAGACACCCTTTATCGCATCTATGCTGTTTTGGATGCGGATGAAAACAATGTTTATGACCCCGACCAGGACCGTATTGCCTTTATAGACAGTATCATAAGGCCCAAATGGAAGGTTGGCGACAGAACGCCCGAATTATTGAAATACGATATGAAGGACACTCTCGGATGCGAGGCTCGAAGGGTGGAACATACGCTCAGCTTGTTCAGGGAGAAGCCGAGCAAACAATTTGTCAAGGATTACAAGCGAACGGGATTACGCTCAGCTTACGTCAGTTTTCAGGCTCCAAATGCATGGATTGATTCGCTTTGGTTTGCGGGCTTCAAGGCGGAGGAAGTCATCTCCCAATTCAATCCAAGCCAGGACAGTCTTGAATTATGGGTGAATTCCCGAAAACCGGCTCCAGACACCCTGCATCTTTTTGTAAACTACCGGAAAACCGATTCTTCGGGCATTTTAAGGCCTGAAATAGAGCATCTTCGCCTTCCTATAGACAGCAAGCTCAAGCATACCTATTCGCGCTCACAGCAGCGCAATTTAAAGCACGAAGACACTACCTGCATCTTCAAACTTACCGCTCAGGGCGACAGGGTGGAACAATACGGGTTTGAATTGGAATTCAAATCCCCCATTATCTCCGCAAAATTCGACTCCCTTAAATTCACCTATTTGAATCCCCGTCAAAAGGAATTTACTGCAAAAGTTTCGGTGGAAAGAGACACTCTTAATCTGAGATGCTATACGATAAAGCCGGATGTAAAATATCTTCCAGGCCACGAATACTTCTTAAAAGTGCCCCACAGGGCATTCCGCGACATAAACGGCTTTTATTCCGACAGTACGCAGGTGAAGGTTTCGCTCCCCTCGGATGACGAGCTAAGCAAGCTAAATCTTGTTTGCACCGGTGTAAACGGCAAGTATATCATAGACCTCTTGGACGAATCGATGAAAACCATACTCCGCAATTATATAATAGATTCCGACTGCACCCTGCCTTTCCCCTATCTTAAAGAGGGAAGATATTGCATCAGAATCACTTCTGACCTCAATCGCAACTCTATTGTGGATACCGGCAATCTGCTTGAACGCCGTCAGCCGGAGCAGGTGAAGTTTGTGATTTTCAGCCGCGGAGGCAAGTTCCTCGAACTTCCCAAATCGACTGAACTGGACCAAACTATAGATTTCGTTAAAATGTTTGGAGGCCATGAAGAGTAGATTATTATGCTTGTTTGCGGCAGTTTTATTGCTTGCCCCGTCCCTTAATGCCCAAGAACTGCCGAAGGGCTTCGAGGCGGACACCACTGCGCTTGTTCTGCGCGAAAAAGGTTTGGTAAACGATTATTCCGCTTTCGGAGTGAACTTCGGCCCTACCGTTTCACGCCTGTACATGAATCCTTCGGGTTACAGGCAGGGCTGGCTTTACAATCCCTGGTATTTTTCGCTCAGCTATATTAAGAATCTGAAGATGTTTGATATTCTCCCCTATTTCGGATATCAGATAGGGATTGCCTACGGCCACGAGGGCTATAAGTTTTTACCGAATAAGGAGAGCGGATATCAGCATAGCATCGAAGGCGCTTCCGAGGCGCGCATAAGCACCGTTGAAATCCCTTTTATGGTTCACGGCCATATAGATTGGAGCCATTTCAAGCTGATGCTCAACGCCGGCCCCTATTTGGGCTACAGATTGGGCATTACGCGCGTGGGCGATAGCGTTACGCCGGGCTTGGAGAATAGCTTTTCGGCAAAAGATTACCGTTGGGACTACGGCCTATACGGAGGGCTTGGTTTTGCGATTGTTTTCGACCCTGTCGAGATACACTTCAATGCAATAGGTCATTTATGGTCTTGGGGAAGCCTCTACATACCCAATTATCACAGCGAATATTATTACAGCTTCGCTTATCCGCTCGACATTAACTTTACAGTGGGAATCTATTTCCAACTCGGCAAGCGCTTTGGCAAAACTACGCGCCAGCTTAAAAAGGAAGCATACGAGATAGTTTATCAAAATGCAGAAGACGGTCGTTAAAATAGGAAAAAGCCTGTTTATAGGCCCGGGCCACCCCATAGTGGTGCAGACCATGTGCAATACCCACAGTTTCGATGTGGAGGGCACAGTCTCCCAGTGTGTCCGCTTAGCGGAGGCGGGAGCGGAATTAATCCGCATAACGGTTCCAGGTCTAAAGGATGTGGAGCATATAAAAGCGATTAAAGAAAAATTACGCGGCATGGGCATAGAAACGCCCCTGGTTGCAGATATTCATTTCTCATCTCAAACCGCCATTGCCGTGGCTCCTTTTGTAGAAAAACTGCGTATAAATCCGGGCAATTTCCATTCCGACCACAATAAGGCCTGCGAGCAGTTTGAAAAGCTCTTGGAGCTTTGCGTCCGTCACGGCACCGCAATCCGCATAGGAGTAAATCACGGGTCCTTAGGGAATTATATAACGGGCCTTTACGGCAATACGCCGCTTGGCATGGCAAAAGCAGCCATGGAATGGGTGGAGATGTGTTTGGAGAAGGATTTTATGAATGTGGTGGTATCGCTTAAGAGCAGCAATACGCTTGTGATGGCAGAGGCTTATAGAGAGATGCAAAAGCTGATGGAAGAGCGCGGAGTGGTGTTTCCCCTGCATATAGGAGTAACTGAGGCCGGAAACGGTGATTCGGGACGAATAAAGAGTTGCGTGGGAAGCGCTGCCCTGCTTTCAAAAGGAATAGGCGCTACGGTGCGCGTTTCACTTACCGAAGACCCTGTAAATGAGATTCCCATAGCGCGCTATCTGTCGAATCGTTACAGCAAGGGCTTGAAATCCTCTTTGCAGCATTTTGACATGCTGAATAAGAACGTTAGGGCCGTATATAATGCCCCTTCCCGTGAAAGACTCATACTCGATGCCGCCTGCGACTGGGGTCCTGCCCTTTTGGACAGGGAAATCGACGAAGTGGCTTTCGAAGGCAGCATTGCCGGCAAGCCCATACAAAAAGACTTCGCTGAATACCTTTCAGATGAAATCATGCAGGCCTCAAGGCGTCGTTTCTATAAACCTGAATACATTGCCTGCCCGGGTTGCGGCCGCACTATGTTCGACCTGCAAAAGGCCTTTGAAGAAGTAAAGGCCAAAACTTCGCATCTAAAGGGCCTTGTAATAGCGGTGATGGGTTGTATAGTGAACGGCCCCGGCGAAATGGCTGATGCCGATTGGGGCTATGTGGGAGAGGGAAACGGCAAGGTCTCTATCTACAAAGGCAGAGATGTGGTGCTAAGGCATGTTCCCGAGTCGGAAGCTCCGGATGCTCTGCTTAAATTGATAGAAGAATCTACTCTCCCCCGCTGAGGATTGCAATAACGCTTTCGCAGGCGCGCACATTATCCCCCACCTTCACCTTGATTTCGGCATCCATCGGCAGATACAAATCCATACGCGAACCGAATTTTATGATACCGCATTGCTCACCTGCTTTGGTGGGAAGAGAATCTGAAGAATAGCAGACGATTCTGCGGGCAAAAGTGCCTGCAATCTGCCTCATAAGCACTTCCTGAGAGTCATCATTGCTGATTACCGTAGTGAAGTGTTCGTTATATTCAGACGCCTTTGGTCTGAAAGCCAAAAAGTTCTTTCCCGGATGATATTTAAAATATGTAACCTTTCCGGTTAAAGGCCAAAAATTGGCGTGTACATCAAAGAAATCCATATAAACGCAGACTCTTTTACACTCACGATTCAATATTTCGTCCTCGTAAGCCACATCACAAATCACCACCCTGCCGTCTGCAGCGCTGCTGACTATTTTATTGCTGCCGACAGGTTTTCTGTCCGGCACCCTGAAAAAGAATGCCTGCCAGATACAAAAGATCAGCGTGAGCCCTATGATAGGCCATTTGATATATGCTTTTGGATTCAAAAGCAATGTTACCACAATTATTATTGCGCCTATTAAAAACACAATAAACAGAGATCCCAACGAATCTTGATCTATTCTCATAATAGTCCTACGATAGAAAGATATACAGCTCCCATGGGAATTGCAAAAAGAGTGCTGTCCAGACGATCCAGCATACCCCCATGTCCGGGAATAATGCTGCCGGAATCTTTTATGCCGAAACGGCGTTTCCAAAGACTCTCGAAAAGATCACCGAAAACACAGGCGGCATGCATTATAACAGCCAAAGCCAAGCAATGGTACCAGGGATATTCAAAGAGACCCGAAAGCATCATTACTATTGCTCCCGTTATGCAGAATGCCAGACCGCCGAAGAAACCAACCCAGGTTTTTTTAGGAGAGATGTCACTTGCCATCTGCTTTTTTCCTTTTCCGAAAGCCACTCCTATACAATACGAACCTATATCTGAGCACCAGATAAGAATGAAGAAGTATAAGAGGAGGCTTGCATTGAATTCTGTGTCTTTGAAGACAATGGTGTTGGAAAAAACAAGAGGCGTGGCAATATAAAGGATACCTGTAAGGATATAGGCATAGTCTTCCATATGCCCTTTATCTTTAGAGAGTACTGCGCTTATGGGAATAGTCATAAGCATCATTATTGGCAAAGAGAGGAATCTGGTGGACAAGTTCCAATTGAATAAGGCGAAACTAACAGCGAATCCACATATGGCTGTGGCTATCGCAAGTATCTGCGAAGCCAAATTCCGTTTGCCCATTGTCATGCGGTAGAATTCCAGCATCATTGCTGTCATCAAAAAGATGAAAAGCACCGCAAAGAGGTATTTGCTGATAAGGAGTCCGCCAAGAATAATCGCCACAAAGACAAGTCCCGAAGCAATCCTGAGCGCTATATTACTCATCGGTCGCTTTTTCATTGGCACTTGCTATAGTTTCTTTGGTTACCTTTGGACCCAATATCTTTTCTATGTCGTCTGCAAAAATGACTTCTTTGTCAAGAAGGAGCTCAGCCACTTTATGCAATCCCTCTATATTGTCTTTCAAGAGCTTTGTCGTTTTTTGGTGGACGCCGTCCACAATCTTTTTCACCTCTTTGTCCATAAGCTCGGCTGTCTTTTCGCTGTAGGGCTTGGTGAATTCGTAGCCGCGGGCGCCTGTTGAGTCATAGAAAGAGAGTCCCCCCACAGTTTCGGACATGCCGTAATACTGCACCATGCTGTAGGCAATACGGGTGAGGCGCTCGAGGTCGTTGAGAGCGCCCGAAGCAGGTTCACCGTTGATTATTTCTTCGGCTGCTCGTCCGCCCATAAGCTTGCACATTTCATCCATCATATAGCTCTTGGGCAGGATTTTACGCTCTGCAGGCAGGCTCCATGTAAGACCGAGGGCTTGTCCGCGCGGGATAAGGCTTACTTTGAAGATAGGATCGGCATTCGGAAGCAGCCAGCCCACAACTGCGTGTCCTGCCTCGTGAAAGGCCGTTGTACGTTTCTCGGCCGGCGTCATAATGGTGGCGCTCTTGCGCTCTATGCCGCCTATAATGCGGTCTGCAGATTCTATAAAGTCCTCGGTTTCGATAAGTTTCTTACCCTTGCGTGCAGCAGACAATGCGGCTTCGTTGCAAAGATTGGCAATGTCCGCCCCAGAAAAGCCCGGGGTATGCTTTGCCATGGTATCAAGGTCGAAGTCACCGGCAACTTTAAGCCCGCGCATATGCACCTGGAAGATTTCCTTACGTTCGCTGAGTTCCGGAAGGTCTACGTGAATCTGACGGTCGAAACGGCCTGCACGCGTGAGAGCCTTATCGAGAATATCAGCTCGATTGGTTGCTGCAAGAACTATCACTCCGCTGTTGGTGCCGAAGCCGTCCATTTCGGTAAGAAGCTGATTGAGTGTGTTTTCCCTCTCATCATTACTGCTCCAGCCCACATTTTTACCACGGGCGCGGCCCACAGCATCAATTTCGTCAATGAATACAATGCAAGGGGCCTTTTCTTTAGCCTGGGCAAAGAGGTCGCGTACGCGGCTGGCGCCTACGCCTACGAACATCTCCACAAAGTCGGAACCGCTGATTGAGAAGAAAGGCACATTGGCCTCCCCTGCCACTGCCTTGGCAAGCAGGGTCTTGCCTGTTCCCGGAGGACCTATCAAAAGAGCTCCCTTCGGGATTTTACCACCGAGACCGGTGTATTTCTTGGGATCTTTCAGGAAGTCCACTATCTCCATCACTTCTTCTTTTGCCCCATGCATTCCTGCGACATCTTTGAAAGTGATTTTCTGCTCATTCTTGTCCACTAACTTTCCGGTGCTTTTACCCACATTGAAGATGCCTCCCCTTCCCGGGCCGGCTCCTCCGTCACCGCCTATGGTGCGGCTCATGCCTCGGAACATCCATACCCACATAATTATCAGCAGCAGCGGCCAAATCAGCCAGTTAAGCCACTCCATCCAACCTCGGCCGCCATTTTCCATAACCACTTTCACCTGCTTTCCGGCAGGGAGTTCGGCATTTAAGGTCTCAAACTCCTGTTCGGGATTGAAGGCGGTGGAAACAAGGAAAGTAAAATGAGGGCTCTTGGTAGGAAGCTGCCCCTGCGGATAGAGGTCGGCATACTTGCCAAGTTTATCAGGAAGCATGGTTATAGCGCCTTTATATTCGTTGCGGATGAACTTTATCTCTTTTACATCCTCGTCCTTAACCATCTGCTTTACCTGCGCCCATTCAACCTTGGCAGGCTGTACGCTGCGGTTGTTGAAAAGCATCCACCCTATTCCCATCAAGAGCAATATGTAGATCCAAGAAAGATTTATTCTTATTGTGCGACGTTTATTGTCGTTGGTGTTTCTCTGTTTTGACATTTAATAGTAAATTTGCAAAATAACTTACAAATATACTAACAAAAATGGAACCACAAAGCGCATTTTCTCTGATAGAATGGCACGAAATATTGGACTCTACAAACAATGAAGCCAAAAGAGAATTTCCGCGTCTTGACAATTTGTCAATAGTGGCGGCATTAGAGCAGACGGCAGGCAGGGGGCGCGGGACTCATACCTGGGTTTCAAAGCCCGGCGAAAATCTTACATTCAGTATTATATTGAAATTGCCCGCAGCTTTTTTAGCCGCCGGGGAAGCTGTGCGCATCATGCACCTTTGCAGCGTGTCGCTTTGTAAGTTTTTAGAAAAAGAGGGCGTAGAGCCGCGTATAAAGTGGCCCAATGACATATGGGTGGAAGACAGCAAGATTGCCGGCATTCTTATCGAAAACACTTTCAGCGAGGGCTATTTGGTTTCGAGCGTAATAGGAGTGGGGCTCAATCTCAACCAAAAGGAATTCGACCCGCTGCTCCCCAACCCTTCTTCCTTAGGTCTGATTACAAGCAAATATTACGAACTATCCGCCACTTTGGATGACTTTTATAAAATATTCTGCCGCCTCTATTCCGAACTCGGAAGCGAAAGCGGCAGAGCAAGACTCGAGTTGGAATTCTCGAAACGTATGTTCGTATTGGAAAAACCTGTTCAAGACAGGCTTGGAAAGGCTATCGAGGATTTCGAAGCTGCGAAATGACTTCTTGAGGGTTCGCCGCCTTGAATACAGCATTCCCCGCTACCAGAATATCGGCGCCCGCCTCTGCAAGGGCGGCGGCATTGCCCACATTTACTCCCCCGTCAACTTCTATAAGAGCAGAATCATTTTTTTCTTGAAGACGGCTCTTAAGCGTATGAATTCTGTCTAAACTATCGTATATGAATTTCTGACCTCCAAAACCGGCAAACACCGACATTATCAGAAAAAAGTCTGCAGAGCCGATATAAGGATAAAGTTTTTCCACAGGCACATCCGGATTGATGGCAAGTCCGGCCTTCATGCCGTGAGCGCGGATATCCCTGAGTATGCTGCGGGCATTACCGCCTGCCGCCTCAAGATGGAAGCTCATGGAGGCAATTCCTATTTCTGCACAGCGCTTCACCCAATCCCCCGGATTCACTACCATAAAATGAGCATCCAGAGGAATAACTGCCTTGCGAGCGACAGCTTCCATTACCGGAAAACCAAAGGAGAGGTTAGGCACAAAACTGCCATCCATTATATCCAAATGTATGAGGTCGGCAGAAGAATTGAGCATCTCAACGTCTTCTTCCAGTCTTAGGAAATTTGCCGACAGAAGAGAGGGCGCTATTTTCACTTGCATGCTATGTAAACTTATCTATTGGTGCGCGTCAGCATAGCCTCTATGCCGGCTACGTCTTTTTTAAAGAGACGGTCGGTAGAACACAGATCGCTTACAGTATTGCATGCATGCAGCACAGTAGCATGGTTCTTCCCTCCCGTTTCACTGCCTATAGTGGCCAGGGAGATATTGTCTATGAGCTTGCGGCTCAAATACATGGCAATTTGACGAGCCTGCACAATCTGGCGTTTGCGGGTAGTGCTCAGCAGAGCTTCGCGTGTAATTCCAAAATAATCGCAAACGATGCTCTGTATTTTGTCTATGGTAATCGAAACTTCTTCTTCACCGACTATTTTTTCGCTTATGCGGGCGGCTTCCTCTACGCTTACATCTTTGTGCGACATAGTTGCGCTGGCCATAATGGAGATTAGCGCTCCTTCAAGCTCACGGAAGTTGGTTTTAATACGTGTAGCCAGATATTCCAACACCTCATCGCTTATTTGCACACCCTCGCGGAAAGCACGTTCTTTAAGCATTTCCAAGCGGGTTGCATGGTCAGGAGCATAGAGCTCCACAGAAAGCCCCCACTTAAAGCGGGAAAGAAGCCTTTCCTCAAAATTCTGAAGCTCTGCAGGCGCCCTGTCACTGGTGAGTATGAGTTGTTTGCCGTTTTGGTGCAGATGATTGAAGATATTGAAAAATGCAGTCTGATTGCCCTGGCCCACAAGGTCCTGGATATCGTCAACTATCAGCACATCAATTTTCATATAATATGCAAGGAAGTCGGTGAGTTTGTTGCGCACATGCACAGCATCCATATATTGAGTCTTGAACTCATTGCCGGTAACATAAAGCACAACAAGATCCGGAAACTGTTTTTTTATGGAAAGACCGGCTGCTTGCGCCACATGGGTCTTGCCCAAACCGGGACCGCCGAAGATAAACAGCGGATTGAAAGGCGTTTTACCCGGAGCGCCTGCTATATTTTCCGCCGCATTGGCAGCAAGGCGGTTGCAGTCCCCCACTACAAAATTCTCGAAGCTGTATACGGGATTGAGGCGCGGGTTCACCTGAACCTTGGTGATGCCGGGGAATACGAAAGGACCCGGGTTGCCCGAAGGCTGCCAAGTGCTCACGCTTATGCTCTTATTTACGGGAGGATCGCCCGGGCCTTGAGGATAGCTCATGGCTTGTTGGCTTTGGACAGGGCGGATGACATACACGAGCCTTGCAGCAGCGCCCAATTCTTTTTTAAGAGAGGCCTTGATTACATCAAGGAAAGCGCTTTCGAGATATTCGCAGAAGAATTGTGAGGGGACTTCCACTGTAAGAGTGGAGTCCGCAAGAGAAACGGGACGTATTTTTTTAAACCATATTTCCACCTGACGCGGTTCAATTACCTGCGATATAAAGCGCAAGCAATTTCTCCAGGTTTCGATATGTCGCCCGTTATTATTCATGTCATGTCAATTGTATGATGCGTGCAAAGTTGGTTAAAAAAATGTTAAAAAAAAAGTTTTTAACTATTGTTTGTTTAAATAATTATGCTTATATAAACAAGTAATTATATTGCGTTTATCGAGTTTATATCTAATTGATAATCAGCAATTTATATTTTCTATCTTTTGTAAGGCACTCACTTTCAGAATATTGCTTATTTGGAGCAATTCCAAAAAAGAAAAGCCCTTTACTCCCCTAAAACCTCTCTGGCCTAAGGGATAATAAGGATTATAAGAATTTAATTGTAACGGCTGGTTTCGCCATCGGAGATCACCACCATAAAACAGCCCGGGTAACTTAACTTGATTTGCTCGTAATTTTTGCGCGCCTCCTCCGGTGATTCGCTTATACCTATAATATACTTATATAGAGATTTAATTTGAATTACCTGCGGTTTCCAGCCAAGAAGACGCTTATCCTCAGGGTCGAGCCGGCGCGAGGTGGCAAAGATTTGGGTTCCGTAAAGCACTGCAGTTTTGGCAGGATCCGCTTGCTTTTGCTCTTCAGCCTGCACTACTGTGGTAGTGCTTTCCGTTTTCGCCGATTCTAACCCTAATTTTACAGAGCTGTCATACAAGGTTTTATAATCTTTCAAGGCCTCAAACAGGCGCTCTGCAATCTTCTGCCTTTCATCCGCTTTTTTAAGGGTGGCAAGGTCTGCGGGATTGGAGATGAAGCCGAGCTCCAGCAATACTGCCGGCATGGATGTCTTCCAAAGCACATAAAAGGGGTTCTGGTCTATGCCGCGGTCTGTTTTTATCGGGCCGTCCTTGAGTTTTTTGGACACTATTGTGGCAAAAAGCAGGCTTTGCTCCAAATAAGCATTCTGCATTAGCTGCATGAAGATGTATGACTCGGGGTCGGAGGGGTCGAAGCCCTGATAATGAGTTTTATAATCGTCCTCCAAGAGAATAACGGAGTTTTCCCTTTTAACAACATCCATATTATAGGCGAAAAGGTCTCTGTCCTTTTGGGAGGATTGTCCTAAAATATGCACCGAATAACCGCTCGGAGAGGTATTGAAGTTGGAATTGATGTGAATGGAGATGAAAAGGTCGGCATGCGCTCTGTTGGCTATTTCTGCCCTTTCACGAAGCTCTATGAATTCGTCTTTATCTCGGGTGAGCACCACTTTCAGCTCCGGAAGACCCTTTTCTATGCATTCGGCAAACCTTTTGGCAATATCCAAAGTGAAGGTTTTTTCGTAGCTTTTCTTATCCTTGCTCACTGCGCCTGCATCTTTTCCGCCATGACCTGCATCTATTACTACGGTATTAAGGCCGAGACCATCCTGACCGGCAAGCGCTGTAACGCCGCCAAGAAACAAAGACAGGATAATACAGATTGTGCGTTTCACAAAATTATAGTACTTTTGTACTTTGCAAATTTAACAAAAAAACTCAATTGAGGAAATATATATACCTGCTGTCCTCGCTATTGCTGCTCTGCCTTTTTCTTCCCGAGGCAAGCGGTCAGAGGCGTCGTAGGAATATGACTGAAAGCCCGTTTTCCTCACAGATAGCAGAAAAGAAAGAGATTCTGCCCGATTCCACCGAACTGGCCAGACGCGACTCTGTCTTTAGGGCCGACTCCCTTTTCAGGGCCGATTCCGCCGCCCTGATGAAGCACAGCTCCCTCACTGCGCCCGCCTTCTCAACCGCCCGCGATTCCATAGTGGAGATTTTCTCCGAAGGCCGCAGGCTTATCCGCTACTACGGCGATGTTACTGTAAATTATGAAGACATGAAGCTCACCGCCGAACGCATGGATTATGACATGAATACCGGAACGGTGCATGCCTATGGCGTATATGATTCACTCGCCGCTGAATGGAAGGGGCGGCCGGTAATGACACAGGGAGGGAAAACCTATGAGATGGAGGAGCTGCGCTATAATTTCAATTCGCGCAAGGCTCGCATTTCCAATATGGTTACAAACGAAGATGAAGGCATACTCAGGGGCAGCAATATAAAGATGATGCCGGATAATTCCATCAATATCTTAGGAGGCAAATACACCGTCTGCGATGCGCCTGAGCCGCATTATTATATGAAGCTCTATAATGCAAAGGTGATTACCAAGCCGAGCCAGAAGATAGTCTTCGGTCCTGCGCATATGGTGCTCGAAGATGTGAGCCTGCCGCTTTATCTGCCCTTCGGCTTTGTTCCGAAACGACCCGAAAGAGCCACCGGCCTGCTTATGCCGTCTTTCGGAGAAGAAACTGCGCGAGGTTTTTATATGAGGGATCTTGGAATGTATTTCGTCTTCGGCGATTACTTCGACCTTTCCGCCACCGGCGACCTCTATTCTTTGGGTTCTTGGGCAATAGATTTGAACTCAAGATATAAAGTAAATTATAAATTCTCAGGTGGTTTTTCGCTCACTTATTCCGATGACCGCACCGGCGAAAAGGGCAGCGCCGATTTTTCTCAGAGCAAGAACTTCGGCCTCCGCTGGAACCACAGTCAAGATTCCAAGGCCAATCCGGGAACCACTTTCAGCGCATCCGTCAATTTTTCAAGCCCGTCCAACAGCCGCTATAACTCCCGCTCGGTGGAAGAAGCCCTCCAAAGTCAGGTTAATTCATCCATCTCGTGGTCGCGCAACTTCGGCGGGAAAGCCAACCTAAGCATAAACGCCTTGCACAGCCAGAACTCGCGAGACTCCTCCTACTCCTTCACGCTCCCCTCGCTCAACTTCAGCGTCTCCACTTTCTATCCCTTTAAACGAAAAAACCGCGTAGGAAAGGAGCGTTTTTACGAAAAAATCTCCTTCGGTTACAGTACTGCGCTTCAGAATAAAATCAATTTCAAGGCATCGGAGTTCGGAAAGGAAGGATTCTATGACAAGTTCACCAATGGCATGACCCATAACTTCAGCATAGGCCTGCCGAGCTTCACTCTGCTTCGCTACCTGAATTTTACGCCCTCTGTTTCTTACGGTCAGAATTGGTATTTCCGCATCAATGAATGTTATTATAATGAAGAGACGGGCAAGATAGAAAGGCAGCTGAGTCCGCAACTTTCCCATTTCGGCATCTCTCAAACCTATAGCGGCGGCATTTCCATGAGCACCCGCATTTATGGAATGTTCAATTTCGGCAAATACCGCCGCGTTCAAACCATCAGGCATGTGGTCTCCCCATCCATGTCGCTATCTCTAAGCCCCGAACTCGGCACCCGCGCCAACGGCTACCGCACCCTTCATTATACCGACGCAGCAGGCAACGATCAAGAGTACGAATACAATATCTATCATGGTCTTCTTAACTCTCCCCCCGGGAAAGGCAGAAATGCATCCCTTTCGTGGAGTGTAGGAAATAACTTTGAGGCCAAGGTAAGAGACTTTGCCGATACTACCGGAACGGGCTCAAAAAAGCTTAAGCTGATAGACCAGCTCAGCCTTCGCGGCAATTATAATTTCCTTGCCGACTCGCTCAAAATGAGCAGTATAGCCGTTTCTATGAGCACCAATCTGTTCAATAAGGTAAACTTGAGCGCCAGCGCCAATTTCGACCCCTACGCGATTGACGATAAAGCCAAAGTCTATAATCGCTATGCGGTTACGGCAGGACAGGGACTCTTGCGCTTTAAAAACGCTTCCGCTTCCCTATCCTACTCTTTGTCGGGCAAAGGCACCATCAACGGCAATGACGGAACCCGCACAGGCTCTTCCGGCGGCGAAAGCAGGGCTTCGGAAAGTCCTGCAGACTATTACAAACGCATCTATTATCATCCCACAACAGGCGAATATGTACCGGGTGGATGGCTCTATTATACCAATCCCAATGTGCCTTGGAGCGTCAACTTCAGCTATTCTTTCAGTTGCACGCATACCGACACTTACGACAAAACATTGGATAAGATTGTGGGCAAGAATAACATCACCCAAACGCTCAGCATGTCGGGAAACGTTAAGCTGACGCCGCGCATGAACATCAATCTGTCTTCCGGATACGATATTCAGGCCAAAGAGATAACCACCACACAACTTAGCGCCACCTACGACCTTCACTGCTTCAATATAAGCGTGTCGTGGGTGCCGTTAGGCAAGTGGCAAAGCTACAACTTCCTGATCCGTGCAAATGCGGCTGCTCTTGCCGACCTGCTGCGGTACAGGAAGTCGAGTTCGTACTGGGATAATTAATAATCGTAATATTTCGCTTCGCGGGGCGAAACCTTGCTCATATTCTCGAGCAGGTCGTCGTTGGTCTTATACTCGTCCATAATCTGAAGCATGAAGTTCATGGCTTCGACCGGATTCATATCTGCGAGAAGCTTGCGCAGTATCCATATGCGCTGGGCCTTGTCTTTCGGAAGAAGAAGGTCGTCGCGGCGGGTTCCCGAAAGCACTACATTTACTGCCGGGAAGATGCGCCTGTTGGCGAGATTGCGGTCGAGCTGGAGTTCCATATTGCCGGTACCCTTGAATTCCTCGAAAATCACATCGTCCATTTTGGAACCGGTTTCGGTAAGAGCGGTGGCGAGTATGGTGAGCGAACCTCCGCCTTCGATATTTCGTGCGGCTCCGAAGAAGCGCTTGGGCTTTTGAAGGGCATTGGCATCCACGCCGCCGGTAAGCACCTTTCCTGAAGCGGGTTGAACGGTGTTATAGGCGCGTGCAAGACGGGTTAATGAATCCAATAGAATAACCACATCGTGACCGCATTCCACAAGGCGGCGGGCCTTTTCCAGAACCATATTGGCAACTTTTACATGATGCTCTGCCGGCTCGTCGAAGGTGCTGGCTACAACCTCTGCCTTTACGCTGCGCTGCATGTCGGTAACTTCTTCGGGACGCTCATCTATCAGAAGCACGATTTCGTAAACCTCGGGATGATTGTCTGCAATAGCATTGGCTATACTCTTGAGCAACATGGTTTTACCCGTCTTGGGCTGCGAAACTATCAGACCGCGCTGACCCTTGCCTATGGGCGAGAAAAGGTCTACCACACGGCAGGAAAGGTCGTTTTTGTAAGCGTTTCCGGTGATATTGAATTTTTCCTTCGGGAAGAGAGGGGTAAGGAAGTCGAAAGGTACGCGGTCGCGGATGAATTCCGGCTTGCGTCCATTTACGAGCTTGATTTTTACCAATGGGAAGTATTTGTCCCCCTCGCGCGGGGGCCTGATTTCTCCGGTAACGGTGTCGCCGTTTTTAAGGGCGTTCTGTTTGATTTGCTGCTGCGAAACGTAAATATCGTCCGGGGAATTAAGATAATTATAGTCGGATGAGCGGAGGAACCCGTAGCCGTCCGGCATAAGCTCCAATACGCCTGTAGCCTCTACAGTTCCCTCGAATTCGGGCGCCTTGGGTTTCGGGCTCTTATTGCTTTTACCTTGTTGCGGACGGGGTTTAAGATACTCGCTTCGGGCATCATCCAATTGCTGGCGAGCCGCCTCGCGTATTTGTTCGCGGCTGAGCCGGCGGGCATCTTCGAGGTCAACAAGCTCCGCGTCATCTTCTATATCGAATAAATTCGGATCATCAAGTTTGCTGACGACAAGGCTTGTGTCTTCCTTTACTTTTTCTGCCGGCTCTTGTTTTGTCTTTTCAGCATCTGCTGTCGTGCTTTTCTTGGTACGGCCGCGGGTTGTTGCGGTTTTTTCGGCCTTGGCAGCCTCGTTTGCAGGTTTTTCTGCTGTTACGGGCTTAGCCGCAGCGGATTTGCTTTCCTCTGCTTTTTCTGATTTTTCAGACGCAGTTTTTGCGGCTGTGGATTTTGTGGCTGGTACTTTCGCATCAGTTTTCGCATCAGTGGATTTCGTGGTGTCAACTTTTGTTTCAGCAGGTTTAGCTGTTGATGCTCCGGACTTGGCCGTTGAAGTTTTTGCGGCTGCAGACTTGCTTGCCGCAGGCTTTGCCGTCTTGGATTTAGAGGCGGCCGCCTTTGAATCCTCTTTTGCATCTGCTTTGTCGGCGCCTGCTTTCTCCTCTACGGGCTTAGCCGGCGCGGCTGCAGTCTTTTTGGGACGGCCCCTGCGTGCCTTTGCGGTTTTTTCTACCGGTTTCTTGGCTTCGGCGGCGGCCTCAGCATCCAAGATAGCATACGCAAGGTGCTCGTTGTCCAAAGATTTGATTTTCTTTATTTCTAATTCGCTGGCTACGGATTCGAGCTTCTCTCTATCCATCTTGCTCAGCTCGAAAAGGCTGTGTGTCATTGGAAAATAATTAAGATAAATTTGCTTCCGACCGGAAGTCACTGCAAAGATAAGAAAAATATTTCAACTATACTCTTTTTATTCACCTAAATGCAGCTCATAAGAGGCGATTTCGAATTCGCGCGCATCTCCCATATGCTTGCCGATATCATCCGAAATCTTAATAACCTTTTCCCAAGGGTCTTTTGCGCTCATGCGGCAGCGGCTCAACTTCATCACGATATTGGCTTTCTCGTAAGATTCTATCCCGGGGTCGCAGGTGATATTGGTGCCTATGCCTGCACTTACCTTTATCCTCCCCCTGAAATAATCCGCCACTTTTTTATAGCGAGGGAAATCGAGGGCATTGGAGAAGACAATTATCTTGCTCGAAGGGTCAATGCCGAACTCTTTAAGACGGGCTATTACTGCCTCCCCTACTTCTATTTCGTCCCCGGAGTCCTGGCGGAAGCCGTCCAAGAGTTTCGCCTGCTTCATAGTGAGGGTGCGAAGGAAGCTCACTGTAGTGAAAGTATCCATCAGCGCAGTTCCGAGCGCCCCGTCGTAAACCTTTATCCAATTTTCCAAGGAAAGATAATTGGCTCTTTTATAACCGAACACCCCGCTATGGAACATAACCCATTCGTGAGGGAAAGTACCTATGGGCGTCATGCCGAATTTCATGGCAAAATAAACGTTTGATGTGCCGGCGCAATACTTGGGGCATTTTTCTTTGAGGCGCGCCACAATATGCTCGTGCAGCTTGGAAGAAAACCTGCGGCGGGTGCCGAACTCGCTGAAATGAAGAGCATTGTCATTGGCGATTTTAAGCTTTTCATCCAAGATGTTTATTGCAACATCCAAATTCACCTTCATCCCGTTCACTCGGTTGCGGAGTTCGGAGACTATCGCCAATACAGGCACCTCGTAAAGGGTAACCTTATATAAATAGTCGGTAACTTCTATTTGCAGATGCCCCTGCTCATCCAAATATGCATTTATCTTATCCGCATCGAAGCGGAAGCCGCGAAGCCATTCCCAATAATTGCGGGAGATGTATTTAATATTGCCGACAAGATATTCGAATTCTTCTTCGCCAAGGGATAATTGAGAGAGTTTTTTGAATTCTTCTTTGAGGGCCTCCAAAAAAGACTCGTCATATACTTCGGCAGCTCTGTCGTTGAACTTGAATGTGCCCTCCGCCAAGGGGTATAAATGGAAATAGGCGTTAGAGGTGCTGAACTTGTAAAGGTCGTTATCAAGAATGCTTAGAATCATAATCTGCGGGAAGCTTTTAGCCCTCAAATTTAATGATAATTTTCGTATCTTAGCAAAATGAAGCATTTAGAGGATACAATCTGTGCTCCGGCCACATCGGTGGGCTCCGGAGCCATTTCTATAATCAGGGTAAGCGGTAAGGATGCGCTTGAATTCACCGACAGCGTAATCTCCTTTAAGGATGAAAGCGCACGCTCTTCTCAGGGTTATACCATCAAATACGGCATAATCCCCGAAGTAGATGAGGTGTTAGTGAGCATCTTCCGCTCCCCCCATTCCTATACCGGAGAGGATTCTGTTGAAATTTCCTGTCACGCCTCGCGTTTCATAGTCTCCAAAATTTTAGAATTGCTGGTAAAGGCCGGCTGCAGAATGGCAGAACCCGGGGAATTCACACGCAGGGCATTTATTGCCGGAAAAATGGATTTGGCGCAAAGCGAGGCAGTCGCCGACCTTATAGCCGCAGAATCCGCCGCCTCTCATAAAGTTGCCTTAGGGCAGCTGAAAGGCGGATATTCCAAGGAATTGAAAGAGCTTCGCGAAAAACTTATAGAGCTGGCATCTCTGATGGAATTGGAACTCGATTTCAGCGAGGAAGATGTGGAATTTGCGAATCGCGGGCAATTGCAAGAGCTGCTTTCGGCCGCCATCTCCCGTATAGAAAAGTTGGTGGATTCCTTCCGCTCGGGAAATGCCATTAAAAACGGCCTGCCGGTGGCGATAGTGGGAGCCGTGAATGCCGGTAAAAGCACCCTGCTGAATGCCCTTTTGGGTGAGGAAAGAGCCATTGTGTCTGACATCCCCGGCACTACGCGCGATACCATAGAAGAAACGCTGAATTTGGATGGCGTGCTTTTCCGCTTCATCGATACCGCCGGCATCCGCGAAAGCAGCGATAAGATAGAGAAGATAGGAATAGAGCGCTCCTATTTGAG
>JAAZIW010000178.1 GCA_012800665.1 Rikenellaceae bacterium | reverse complement strand
ATAAGCTTTATGAAAGGAACTTTGTACATAGTGCCGACCCCTGTGGGTAATCTGGAAGATATTTCTCTCAGAGCGCTCCGCGTGCTTAAGGAGTGCGAGCTCATTCTGGCCGAAGACACCCGTACGAGTTCGGTGCTGCTAAGCCGCTATGATATACGCAAACCGCTTTCTTCGTATCATAAATACAACGAGCACAGCAGCATAGAGAACATAAAAAACATGCTCTTAGACGGTAAAGACATTGCTCTTATCAGCGATGCAGGTACTCCGGGCATTTCTGACCCGGGTTTTCTGCTTGTCCGCGCCTGTGTGGCGGAAGGCATAGAGCCGATAACCCTTCCGGGTGCAACTGCATGCATTCCCGCATTGGTGTCGAGCGGCCTGCCGTGCGACCGCTTCTGCTTCGAGGGTTTCCTGCCGCAAAAGAAAGGGCGCTCCTCAGCTTTAGAAAACCTGCGCGAAGAGCGCCGCACCATGGTATTTTATGAGTCTCCATACAGACTGGTTAAAACGCTGGAACAGTTCATAGAGGTATTCGGGCCTCAACGTCTGTGCAGCGTTGCGCGTGAAATTTCCAAAATTCATGAAGAGCACGTGCGCGGCACCCTGCAAGAGGTGCATTCTCATTTTGTCGCTACCGATCCAAAAGGCGAAATTGTAATTGTGGTGGCCGGACTTCCCAAGGAGCCCCGTGCAGAGCACCGCAATAAATTCAAGGACGGTGGCGATGAGCGGCAAGAAAACCTCAAATAAACCTTCAGCCGTCTTCAAGGTCGGCGCCATCTCTCTGGCGTTCATGATTTTGGGCTATCAGGTAGCCCTGTTCATGCATAGGGCGGCGGCTGAGCGAATCGTTGCCAACCGCGACCACCCCGACACCGTATATGTATTGGATAGGGAACTTGCAAAGGAAATTCTGGCCGATTCTGCAATGCGGCAAAAGGCAGCAGGGCTCACAGCTGCCGGCTCTTCAGGGCGAGGCCAAGCCCAACAGCCCGACACCGAATCCACCTTCGGGCAGGGCCAAGCCCAACAGACCGCCCCGGCGGCAGGGCAAATCGCCATCAAAAAACCCTTTCCGCATTCGCCGGCATCCAAGGCCATTGCGGAAAAGTATTCTCCCCGAAAGGTTGAGAGCTTCGAATTCAACCCCAATACGGTGAGCGTAGATGACCTTATGCGCCTGGGCTTCAGCGAAAAACAGGCCGCGAGCATAGATAATTATCGCAATAAAGGAGGCCGTTTCCGGCGTAAAAGCGATTTTGCAAAGTCCTTTGTGGTCAGCGATTCCGTGTATAAGAGATTGGAAAAATACATCTCAATACCCAAAATAGATATAAACAAGGCCGATTCCGCAGAATTTGATTCTCTACCCGGCATTGGGGGCTGGTTTGCCAAGAATATGGTGGAATACCGCTCCCGTCTGCGCGGCTATTCATGCACAGAGCAGCTTATGGAAATCTATCGTTTTGATGCCGAAAAATACGAGGCATTGAAAGACCTGATAACCTGCTCCGAAGCGGAGGCTTATCCTTTTTGGTCCGCTCCCGCCGACAGTCTGCGCTTGCATCCGCACATACGCTCCTGGCAAACCGCCAAGGCGATAGTGTTTTATCGCGAGCATAATACCCGCGACAAATGGACGATAGACGCCTTGCTTGCCGCCGGAATAATTTCCGAGCAGCAGGCGGCAAGGCTCCGTTTATGTAAATTGAATTAGTCTTTGATGGCTTTCAAGGCTTCCCTTATCTTGCCTTCTATTTCCTCAGAGAGCTCGACATTGTCTCTAATCAGCTGCTTGGTACTCTCGCGGCCTTGGGCAAGCTTATTGCCTCCATAGCTGAACCACGAGCCGGATTTTTGAATTATATCCAATTCCACTCCAAGGTCCACTATCTCACCGGAGCGGGAAATTCCCTCTCCGAACACTATGTCGAATTCCGCCTTTCTGAAGGGAGGCGCCATCTTGTTTTTCACCACCTTTACGCGGGTGCGGTTTCCAAGGGCCTCATCTCCGTCTTTTATCTGCGTTACGCGCCTTACATCTATGCGAACGGAAGAATAGAACTTGAGAGCGTTACCGCCCGTGGTGGTTTCGGGGTTGCCGAACATTATGCCGATTTTTTCGCGCAGCTGATTTATGAAAATGCAGCAGGTGTTGGTTTTGGCTATGTTTGCGGTGAGCTTGCGGAGAGCCTGGCTCATCAGACGCGCCTGCAGGCCTACCTTGTTGTCGCCCATTTCGCCCTCGATTTCGGCTTTCGGAGTTAAGGCGGCCACAGAGTCGATTACCACAATATCCACTGCGCCCGAACGAATCAGATTGTCTGCGATTTCCAAAGCTTGTTCGCCGTTGTCCGGCTGCGAGATGAGCAGGGTATCCACATTCACGCCCAAATTCTTTGCATAAGTGCGGTCGAAGGCATGCTCTGCATCTATCATAGCTGCTATGCCCCCTAATTTTTGAGCTTCTGCAATAGCGTGGATGGCGAGTGTGGTCTTGCCGCTGGCTTCGGGACCGTAGATTTCCACTATGCGTCCCCGCGGATAGCCGCCTATGCCTAAAGCGTGATCCAGCGCCACGCTGCCGCTTGGAATAACCTGGGCATCGCTCCATTCTGGCCGGTCTCCCAACTTCATGATCGTACCTTTCCCGTAATCTTTCTCGATTTTGT
>JAAZIW010000177.1 GCA_012800665.1 Rikenellaceae bacterium | reverse complement strand
TTGGCATTAAGCCTTGATGTAATTGAGACCGCTCTTTCCCATGCTTTGCGCCTTTCCCGTAAGAGCCGCCCAATTTCTGCATCTATGTTTTTCGCCCGATTGAGCCATTCTTTTGTAGTCACACTAATCCCCCTTTTTAAGTTGCTCGGCTTTAAGCTTTTTCAAAATTTCCTCTCCGGTCATGCTTGTGCCTGTCAAATATCTATCGCACTCATAACGGAAAAAATGTTCTAACTCTTTGAAATTGCAATCGCACGTTTCTTTCGCGCCTTTTACCAATCGCCGCCAATCTTGAACAGCGCGAACAACTATAGCTGCCGCTAGACCTTTGTAGCCCACTAATGCGCAAGTATCGGTTACATACATATACCGCTTCAAATTGTTAGCCTCCTTTCCTATCGGGTCCATTAATGTTGCAAATGTTTAGTAAGTGGTTCACTCGCCCACCTCCTTTTCGGCAAGGGCTTTCTGTATTCGCTCGTTTGCTATGTCGCAGTAGCTTTTTGATAACTCAAACCCTATATAGTTTCGGTTCGTGTTTATACATGCTATTGCAAAATTCCCTTGTCCTGCAAACGGATCCATCACCGTATCGCCTTCTTTTGTTGTGAGTAAAATTATTCTCTCATACAATTCGATTGGTATCGGGCATGGGTGACTTGCCTTATCATTCGAAACATTTTTAACTAATTGAATATCACTAAACCAGTCATAAAGCCTTGTCCCTTTGGAGCCATTCTCTATTAATTTCTTAACTCTTTTATCCGTTGGGTTCTTGTAAGGCTGTTTAACCTTTGTAAAATCAGGCTCTGTGTTATAAAAATTTATCAATCTGCTCTGCCTACCGGGTAAATTTGAGTTGTAACACCATATTATTACTTCTGTTGGCACTCCCAATGCAGGTATAAAATATTTCATCGTTTCTTCTGGGTAGTGAATTATTGCTAGTGGCATACCATCCAATAGAGAAATCATTTTTATGTAATCATCCGTTGATAAATTATCGCTATACACATCATATTTGAAGCCGATATTATAAGGCGGATCCGTAATCACCATATCTACTTTTGGCAGATGCTTCAAACCTTCTCTAAAGTCCATATTGTAAATCCTGTTTAATTCAATCATCGTCATAGTCCTTTCTCGTCAGAAAGGCTGCCGGCAATTAAAGCGCTGCCTATGACTTTGTTTAGTTGTTTGTTATCCCAAGACTTGTGTGCAAATTTCCTCTATGTCGCAAAGGCAATGATACGCGGAGTCATAGTTGGCGCAAGCGTCCTGCCCGCGTATTGCTGCAGTTAAGATTGAGCTAATCGCCCCGCGAAGTTCGTCCATCTTGTCTTGATAGTCTTCAACCTCAAAACATATTGCGTCGCTTGTTTCAGCATCAGCAAACGCGAATATAAATCTCGGCGTTCCGTCCTCGTTGTTTTTGTGATACTTGTTTTCGCGCAGGATTATTCTACATTTTTTTGGCAATTCTCTAATTTGCTTTTGTGTCATTGCCTTTGAACAAT
>JAAZIW010000176.1 GCA_012800665.1 Rikenellaceae bacterium | reverse complement strand
TCAGCCTGCTCAAACTCAGGCTCAGTTATGGTGTAACCGGTAACAACGGTATTTCTCCTTATCAGGCCTACGGACTTTACGGTACTGCAATTTATAACGGCCTTACAGGTTATCTCCCCTCCCAGCTTGAGAACACCAAACTCTCTTGGGAGAAGAATAATACCTGGAACGTTGGTTTCGACTTTGGTTTGTTGGACAACCGCATTACCGGTCAGGTGGATGTTTACGAACGTCTTACCACGGACCTCCTGCTTACCAAGCAGATCCCGCAAACCACCGGTTTCTCCACCATCTTCTCCAATGTGGGCTCAATGAAGAACTCAGGAGTTGAGCTCGAACTTGAGGCCGAACTCGTCCGCACCAGCGATGCTCTCTGGTCAATCGGCGGAAACGTTGCCTTTAACTGCACCGAGATTCTTGACTTGGGCGGAGATGAATATTTAGGAACCAGCGTTCGTCAGGTTGTCGGCAAGAGTATGTACACCTATTATCTCTTCGATTACTACGGAGTTAACCCCTCTAACGGTGAAGCTCTTTGGGTAACAGAGGATGGTACTCTTACCAACCAGTATTCAAAAGCAAGGCGCTATTATGCCGGCTCCCCTGAGCCGAAGGCAGTAGGCGGCTTCAATACCAACTTTACTTGGAAAGGCCTATCTTTCGGAGCGTTCTTCGAATTCAGATATGGCAACAAGGTGCTTATTTGGAACGAGAACCACTATCTGCAGGATGATGGAACCGACCTCTCCACGAACAAGTTCGCATCCGCTACCAATTATTGGAAAAAGCCTGGTGACACCGGATGTAATCCCAAGCCTGTTGCAGGCAACTCTTCCAGCTCAAACGACTGGTATATTGACCGTTGGATTGAAGACGGCAGCTTCCTTAGAGTAAAAGATATAACTCTCAGCTACCAGCTTCCCTCGAAAGTTCTCCAAAAGACTTTCCTCAAAGGCGCAAGAATCTATCTCAGCGGACTTAACCTTTATTGCTTCAATGATGTGAATTATTGGGACCCGGAACAAGGTGTCAGGGGTATTACCGCAGGTGCCTATCCTATCACAAAGTCCGTCATGGGCGGTATTGAATTAACTTTCTAAATTGTGTCAGAAATGAAAAAAATCATACCTATATTTCTAGCCATAGCATTCCTTTCAATAACAGGTTGCAAGGGTTTCCTCACAGAAGAGCCTGTACTCGCTCAGAGTGACGTTCTTACCCTTTCCACCTTCAAGGGTGTAAACAATGCTGCAGCAGGCGCTTATGCTCCTCTTTCTTCCACCACGTGGTATTGCGGCGCTTTCATCCTGTCGAATGAAATGAGAACTATGAACGGGAGGCGCTGGATTGAGTTCGAAGAATACAACTCTGGGCGCTATACCGACGATTATGCGATTCACTTCACCCCGAACTCGACCAGCGGAATGTGGTCGCTCGGTTATTATGTTATTCTCGCAGCCAATCAGGTTTTGAGAGCAATCGATAATGTAGAAGCGGATGAAGCAGACAAAGACAATATTAAAGCAGAGATGCTCTTCCTTAGGGCTCTTGCTCACTTCGACATTGTGCGCACCTTTGCTCATGCCCCCATCCAGGGCGGCGACAAGCTTGGCATTCCGATAATCACCACCGTACAGGCAATTGATGAAAAGCCGGCGCGCAACACTGTCGATGAGGTTTATACTCAGATTATTGAGGACCTCGAAGATGCCGAAGAGCTTATTGACCCCGATTATGTACGTGCAGGCGTTAATGATGCCAAAGCATCTGTAAGCATTTATGCTATTCAGGCTCTCTTGAGCAGGGTTTATCTCTATAATCAAAACTGGCAGAAAGCAGCCGACTATGCAACCAAGGTTATAAACAGCGGAAAATTCTCGATTTGGAAAGCCGATGAACTTGAGGATGCTTATACAACAGATGTTCCAACAGGCGGCGAAGTTATATTCGAAGTTTTCGGCCATACCTCACAAAGCTATGGTACCGGACTTGAGAACACGTGGGGCATGACCTCATTCAATCAGTACGGTGACTGCGGCGCATCGAGGGACCTTCAAAACCTCTATGCCGCCGGCGATGCCCGCTTGGCTCTTCTTTCGCCCGACGACAAAGGCAATGCTCTCTTTACCATGAAGTATGCAGGCAAGGGACTCGGTACGATTGATGCAAGTAATACTATAGTATTAAGGCTCAGCGAGATGTATCTCAACCGCGCCGAAGCTCTCGCAAAGGGTGCAACCATTGCCGGCGCCACAATCATGAGCGACCTCAAGGCAATCACTGATAATCGCAATGCTACTCCGACCGCAACCCTTGGCGGCGTTTATGAAGAACGCGCAAAGGAACTTGCCTGGGAAGGCCATCTTTGGTTTGACCTTGCCCGCACGGGACGCAAAATGACCCGTACGGATGTATCAGGAACCACCATTCCTACAACCTTAGAGGCAGGCGACTATCGCTGGGCAATGCCCATCCCCGACAGGGAGTTCACTGTTAATCCCAACCTCGTTCAAAACGACGGTTATTCTAAATAATGGAGGATTGAAGAATGAATAAATTTTTATCTATACTGTTTTCAACTGTTGCAGCCCTTGCGTTGCTCGCATCCTGCGACTTGAACAAGGCCCCTGAATTCGATGACTCTATGTCATACGTGAGCTTCAGTACGCCCACGATTACGGTAAGCGAGGACAAGGGCACAATCACTCTGCCTGTTCAGATGGCCACTCTCAGCGCAAAAGCCACAAACGTTACTTATGCCGTTGTGGAAGACGACTCTCCCACTGCGGCAGTAGAGGGCACTGACTTTACTTTCAGCGATGCCTCAGGAGTGCTTGCTTTTGACGGCGAGTCCCTTACCGCCGGTATCCAAATCAATATACTTCCACATCCCGGCGTTTATACGGGAGACAAGACATTTACTGTCGAACTCACAAACGCTACAGGCATGAATGTCGGCGCCGATAACAAGTGCATTATTAAAATCTTGGACATGGACCATCCTCTTGCCGATATTCTTGGCTCCTATACCGTTAAGGGCACAGACCAGTTCGCAGGAGGGGTGGAATATACCATGAATCTGCTTAAAGACCCCAAGGATGTTACTGTTGTATGGTGTGACGCCATTTGCCAATTGGCTAGCTCTGTGAGAGGAAGACTCAATGTTTACGGCAATGTTTCGGAAGACCACAACACCATTACTTTCCCTTGCGGACAGGATACCGGACTTGATAATGGAGATGGCAATCTTATCTTTTGTATAACCACCTACACCGGCGGAAAATATTATGCAAATGATGAAGGTGAGGTTGTATTCACGAAAACTGCAGATGGGGTTTACACTTCCACGCATGGAATGGGCTTTGTGGACAATAAATATGTTTATACGGGAGGTTTTATGCTCGGAGCCGACACCGACCCCAGCTACTTCACCACGTGGACCAAACAATAATAAACTCTGAATGATTATGAAAAATATATCTAAGTTTCTTATGATTATAGTCGCAGGGGCGCTTACTCTTGCTTCCTGCGATGCATTTCAAGACGAGATGGAGCCCACCAAGCCTATTGCAGCCCCTGAGGTTGCAATAGCGGT
>JAAZIW010000175.1 GCA_012800665.1 Rikenellaceae bacterium | reverse complement strand
GCTGTTTTTGAAAAGCCGAACAGTTTAGGCTCTACCGGTGGAGAGCCGAAACTCTGGCTGCGCTGGGCCGCTCTGCTGCACGACATAGGCAAGCCGGCAGTGAAAAAATATGTTCCAGGTACCGGTTGGACCTTCCACGGCCACGATCTGGTAAGTTCGCGTATGGTTCCCAAAGTTTTCGCCTCACTGAAACTCCCCAAGGACGAAAAACTCAGATATGTAAAAAAACTCGTTTGGCTGCATATGCGCCCTATGGCTCTTGTGGATGATGAGGTTTCCGATTCTGCAGTAAGACGCCTGCTCTTTGATGCCGGAGATGATATAGACGACCTTATGCTGCTTTGCCATGCCGACATCACCAGCAAGAATCCCGAAAAAGTGCGCCGCATACATGCCAATTTTGATCTTGTGCAGCAAAAACTGATTGAGGTGGAAGCCAAGGATGCAATCCGAAACTTCAAAAATCCCATAAGCGGTGACTATATAATGGAACTCTACGGAATCGAGCCCTGCAATACCATCGGAGAAATCAAGGAATATGTAAAAAATGCCATACTCGACGGCGAAATAGGCAATAACTTCGAGGAGGCAGAGGTCTTAATGCGAAAAAAAGCCGCCGAACTCGGGCTGAAACCATGCAAATAAACGATTACCTCAAATATATAGAGGGAGTACGCCGCTACTCCCCGCGCACTCAGCAGATTTACAGGAATGTTCTGGAAAGCTTTTCTGAGCGCGGAGAGGCATTGACCACCACAGGCATACGCAATTATCAGGTTTATCTGCTTGATGAGAAAGGCAAAAGCGCCCGCACGGTTAATTTGCATTTATCTGTACTCAGCGGATATTGCAGGTGGGCAATGAAAAAAGGCTTGATGGATTCGAATCCTGTAAAACTGGTTCCGAAACCTAAAATGGATAAAAGACTGCCGGTTTTTTATCGTGAAGAGGCTATCAAACAGTATTTTGCAAATACTGCGCACAATGCTGATAAAGAGCAACTGGAATTCCTGAAAAGCCTTCCGCTCACGGACCCTACAGCCAAGGAACTTTATCTGAGGCGTTTACGCAGACTCATAATAGCTATGCTCTATGGTACGGGACTGCGCCGCAGCGAACTCATCTCGCTAAACATCTCCTCAGTGGATTTTTCCCGCAGGGTATTATCTGTAAAAGGAAAAGGAAATAAAATGCGGGAAATTCCTCTTACACCTTCTCTTTGTGAAGAAATTTCACTATATTTGAGTGCAGCCAACCATATGCTTGGTGCCGCTGTGGGAGCCGCTCCCCTTTTGCGGACACCTTCAGGCGCCAGGCTATATCCTGTCTTTTGCGACAGGGCTGTTAAAGAAGAGTTAGGAGGCGAGGTTACGGGTCAAAAATCTCCTCATATCCTGCGTCACACCATTGCCACCGAGTTACTGGACAAAGGCGCCAAGCTCAACTCCATAAAAGAACTTCTCGGGCACTCTTCACTTGCAGCTACGCAGGTATATACCCACAACAGCATGGAACGTCTGCGAAAAGAATACGACAAGGCCCATCCAAGGGCAAAAAATGATAGCTATGGAGATAATACTTAAAACCCTAAAGTTCGATGCCGACCAGAAGCTGGTCGAATTCGTAAACAAGAAAGTAGGACGCCTTAAGAGATTCTTTCCCTCCGGTGGAGAGCAGGCTGCCGAAGTAACCCTTTCGCTGGGCATTAATCCCGACAACAAGGAGGTCAAAATTCAAATTCATTTTCCCGGCCAGGATCTGATAATCGAGCGCCAGTCCCATTCCTTCGAGCAAGCAATTACCGATGGAGTGGATGCAATGAAAGAAAAAATGACCCGAGCAAAAGAAAAGTTATACGATAAATAAATTAAATTTCGCTATATACGAGTTTGCCCCGCTGTCTGCGGGGCAATTTTTTTATGCGGAAAGACTGGGATTCGAACCCAGGAACCGCTTTTGGCGGTCACACGCTTTCCAGACGTGCCTCTTCAGCCACTCGAGCATCTTTCCATCAGGTCTGCAAAGATAAGAATATTTTCGTAAATTT
>JAAZIW010000174.1 GCA_012800665.1 Rikenellaceae bacterium | reverse complement strand
GTTTGGGGAACGCAGCCTATAAAGGAACTGTGCTCTTCGGCATCTCTTATGAGCCGTATGCTCTTTTCCCTTCCGACGGTTATAGGAAACACCGCTCCCGGAAACAGAACTGCGTTGCGCAAAGCCAATATTGGTAATGTTTCAGGAAGTTCGGATTCGCTTACTTCCTTTATCTCTTCTCCCTGCATTACCGGAATGATTGAGACTTCGGCGTTTGCCGGCATTGAATATTTCTTATCTTTTTTCATATTTTTGTCAAAATGTCAGTAAAATGGGAAAAAACTCCCCGCCATTAATAAGCGTCAAGTCCCGTGCCAAAGATTTTTGTCAAAAATCTCAGCGAAACTGAGCGTAGGTGTTTGATTCTTAAAAAATTATCCATATTTTTGCAATTCGAAAATTATATATATTAAAAATAAACAATATTATGACAAAAGCAGAAATTGTAAACAAAATTGCCAGTAACACCGGCATCGAGAAAAGTCAGGTTCAGGCCGTAGTACAAGCTTTTATGAAAAGCGTAAAAGAATCTCTTGCACAGGGAGAGCCTGTATATCTCAGAGGATTTGGAAGTTTTATCGTTAAGCGCCGTGCACAAAAGACAGCTCGCAATATTACCGCGAACACCACTATGGTAATTCCTGCGCACAACGTGCCTGCCTTCAAGCCTTCTAAATCTTTTGTTGCCGAAATCAAAAATAAATAATTTGTAGCGTATGCCAAGCGGAAAGAAGAGAAAAAGACATAAGATGTCTACGCACAAGCGCAAAAAACGCTTGCGCCTCAATAGACATAAGAAGAAGAAGTAGTATTCAATACTTCTCCATATCAGTCGAAAGAGGCTCGTACGGGGGAATCCGGCGGGCCTCTTATTTTATTAATCAAAGCACCAATGGAAGAAGCGAAAGTCAAAGACCTTATAATAGACGTTTCGAACTCGGAAGTGAAGATAGCCCTCATGGAGGACCATCGGCTCATCGAGTACAACTGCGAATCTTCTCAAGGTCACAATTTTTCGGTAGGGGATGTATATCTTGGCAAGGTCAAGAAGATACTCCCAAGCCTGAATGCCGCTTTCGTGGATATCGGTGACAGCAAAGAAGCATTTATACATTATCTGGACCTTGGTTTGTTTTTCTCCGCCTTCGACACTTTCGTGAAGGAGAGCAAGCCCAATAAAAACCTTCGCAGCCTGTATTCCGGCATCAAGCTGGGCAAGCCTATGGAGAAGGAGGGGCGTATAGAAGACCATCTCAAGCAGGGGCAGATGATAATTGCTCAAATAGTCAAGGAACCGATTTCCACAAAGGGTTCAAGGCTTACAGCAGAAATTTCATTGGCAGGAAGAAACATTGTACTGCTTCCTTTTGCAGACAAAGTGAGCGTTTCCCAAAAGATAAGCTCAAGGGAAGAAAAACGCCGGCTCGAAACACTCGTGAAAAGCATTCTACCCCGTAATTACGGGGCAATCATCCGCACTGCAGCCGAAGGCAAGAATGCCTCGGTATTAGTGGGTGAGACCAAATCTCTCATCGAAAAATGGGAGAGTTCATGGAAGAAGATTGCCAAAGACAAGAAAACGGGGCTTCTTTTCACAGAGTACTCTAAAACCACCACAGTCCTACGGGATCTTCTCAACGATTCATTCGCCGGTATTTACGTGAATGATGAGAAGACCTACGAGGAGATTAGAAACTACATCTCGCTGATCCTTCCGGAACAGGAGAAAATTGTCCATCTGTATCAGGGTAATGAGCCCATCTTCAACCATTTCGAAGTTACGCGGCAAATCAAGAGTTCTTTCGGCAAGGTGGTTCCTATGAAAGCGGGAACCTATCTTGTGATAGAAACAACAGAGGCCCTCAATGTAGTGGACGTTAACAGCGGTATCAGAGCCAAAACCACCAATCAGGAGGAAAACGCCTTCGAGGTGAACAAATTGGCCGCTGAAGAAATTGCACGCCAGCTCAGGCTGCGCGACATGGGTGGTATTATTGTGGTCGACTTCATTGACATGGATTCAGGCGAGCACCGCAAAGCTCTGCATAAATACATGAAGGAATGTATGTCGACCGACAGAGCAAAACACAACGTTTTGCCGCTCACTAAATTCGGCCTCATGCAGATTACACGCCAGCGCATCCGTCCGGCCACACAAATCGATACTGCCGAACAGTGCCCTCATTGTCGGGGCACCGGTAAAATCACAAGTACGGTCGTGATAGATGAACAGGTGGAGCGCAAACTCGCCTATTTCACAAAAGAAAAGGGGCATAAAGCCCTAAAGCTGCGTACCAGCCCGATACTTGGAGCTTATCTGTCGCGAGGTTGGAGTTCCTACATTTCCAAGTGGAGGCAAAAGTACAAGTGCAAACTCAAGCTCGTGGAATCCACGGACAACAATGTCCTGCAATATGAATTTCTTACACCTAAAGGAGAAGTGCTCGAATAATCG
>JAAZIW010000173.1 GCA_012800665.1 Rikenellaceae bacterium | reverse complement strand
GTCGGCGGGAGCGGACCAAAAAGGATAAGCCTCCGCTTCGGAGCAGGTTATCAGGTCTTTCAATGCCTCGTATTTTTCGGCATCAAAGCGATAGATTTCCATAAGCTGCTCTGTGCATGAATAGCCGCGCAGACGGGAGCGGTATTCCACCATATTCTTTGCAAACCATCCCCCGATGCCGGGAAGGGAATCAAATTCTGCGGAATCAGCCTTGTTAATATCTATTTTGGGTATTGAGATGTATTTTTCCAATCTCTTATACACGGAATCGCTGACCACAAAGGACTTTGCAAAATCACTTTTACGCCGAAAGCGGCCTCCTTTATTGCGATAATTATCTATGCTCGCAGCTTGTTTTTCGCTGAAGCCAAGGCGCATAAGGTCTTCTACGCTCACTGTGTTGGGATTGAATTCGAAGCTCTCGACTTTTCGGGGGGAATACTTTTCCGCAATGGCCTTGGCTGCCGGCGAATGCGGAGAGGGTTTTTTGATGGCGATTTGCCCTGCCGCCGGGGCGGTCTGTTGGGCTTGGCCCTGCCCGAAGGCGGATTCGGTGTCGCGCTGTTGGGCTTTGCCTCGCCCTGAAGAGACGGTAGCTGTGAGCCCTGCCGCCTTTTGCCGCATTGCGGAATCGGACAGAATTTCCTTTGCCATCTCCCTATCAAGTACATACACTGTGTCGGGGCAATCGCGGTTGGCAACTATCCGCTCGGCCGCAGCCCTATGCATGAACAGGGCTACCTGATAGCCCAAAATCATGAACGCCAGGGAGATGGCGCCGACCTTGAAGACGGCTGAAGGTTTATTTGAAGTTTTCTTGCCGCTCATCGCCACCGTCCTTGAATTTGTTGCGGTGCTCTGCACGGGGCTCCTTGGGAAGTCCGGCCACCACAATTACAATTTCGCCTTTTGGATCGGTAGCGACAAAATGAGAATGCACCTCTTGCAAGGTGCCGCGCACGTGCTCTTCATGAATTTTGGAGATTTCACGCGCAACGCTGCAAAGCCGTTGAGGCCCGAATACCTCTATGAACTGTTCCAGCGTTTTAACTAATCTGTATGGAGACTCATAAAAAACCATGGTGCGGCGCTCTTCGCGCAGGTTTTCCAAAGCCGAGGAGCGCCCTTTCTTTTGCGGCAGGAAGCCCTCGAAGCAGAAGCGGTCGCACGGCAGACCGCTCGACACCAATGCAGGAATGCATGCGGTTGCACCCGGAAGGGTTATCGGCTCTATGCCTTCCGCCACACAAGCGCGGACAAGCAGAAAACCCGGGTCGGAAATGCCCGGAGTACCGGCATCGCTGATAAGAGCAATGTCTTTACCGTCTAAGAGCATATTTTTTATGGTCTCTATGCTGCTGTGCTCGTTGTATTTATGATATGATGAAAGCGGTTTGCGTATATCATAGCGGCTTAGCAGCACCGAACTCGTACGGGTGTCTTCGGCTAAAATGAGCTCGCACTCCTTAAGCACGCGGAGCGCTCTGAGAGAAATGTCTTCCAGATTACCCACAGGGGTCGGCACTATGTACAAAGTTCCTTTCATAAAGCTTATGGCAAATGTCGTTAAAAATGCCTATTTTTGCAAGGCCAAAATAAAAAACGAGAGGCATAATGTATTACGAAAGTAAAAAGACAGGCTGTATAGAGGTAATATGCGGCTCTATGTTCTCTGGAAAGACCGAAGAACTAATCAGGCGCCTGCGCCGCGCGCGCTTCGCAAATCAAACGATAGCTATTTTCAAACCGGAAGTGGACACCCGCTATTCCGACTTGGAGGTGGTTTCGCACGATGCTCAAAAGATGGAAGCCAAGCCCATCAAGGACCCTAAAGAAATGCTGGATGTACCCGAAGATGTGCAGGTTGTGGGAGTTGATGAGGCGCAGTTTTTCGCCCCAAGCCTTGTGGAAGTATGCCAGCAGCTTGCCGACAGAGGCATCCGCGTTATTGTAGCAGGGCTGGATACCGACTATCTCGGCAAGCCTTTCGGCCCAATCCCCGCTCTTTTGGCAGTTGCCGAATATGTACAAAAAGTTCACGCCATCTGCGTAAAATGCGGAGCTTTGGCAAATCATTCTCATCGCCTAAGCCATAGTAAAAAGCTTGTGGTGCTCGGCGAAAAGGATGTTTATGAGCCTCTATGCCGCGAATGCTACAATAAGGCCATGGCAGAAGATGCAAAATTAAAGTAAAAATGGATATAGTTTTAAGCGGAATAAGACCTACCGGAAATCTGCACCTCGGCAATTATTTCGGGGCGCTGCGCAACTTTGTGAAAATTCAAAGCAGTTACGACTGCTACTTTTTTATAGCAGACCTCCATTCCCTCACCACCCATCCTCATCCGAC
>JAAZIW010000172.1 GCA_012800665.1 Rikenellaceae bacterium | reverse complement strand
TTTTATCAGATTTCGATAGATACTTTCCGGAGCGAAATTGTCCGTAGGGCATACGCTCTTATCGGGCCTTTTATAGTGAACGACATTTCCGCAGGCGAGGATGACGACGCCATGCTGGAAACGGTGGCGGAACTCGGCTTGCCCTATATCGCCATGCACAAACGGGGAAATCCCCGCAGCATGGATACATTTATCGACTATCCTCAAGGCGTAGTAGCCGCAGTGCTGGAATATTTTGATGAGTTTTCGCGCAAAGCAGCCTCAATGGGCATAAAAGATTGGATTGTAGACCCGGGCTTCGGCTTTGCAAAGACCTCTGAACAGAATTGGGAACTGCTTGGTGAGATGAAGCAATTCAAGCGTTTCGGCAGGCCCCTGCTCATAGGCGTGGCGGACAAGCGGTTTACAAAAGATCCCCTCTATAATAAAGGGGACCTTGGTTTAGCGGAAAAATTGGCTTGGGATGATGCGGATATTCTGCGGATTCACTGACTACAAAATCGTAATCTCGTAAGGCATGCGGGCAATCACCTGAGGCTTGCTTATCGACTTCACAAAGTCGCTTTCGGGGTCGGTTCCGCTTATCATCTGCATTATCTGCTCCCAAGTGGAAAGCGGTTTAGGATATTCGGCAATACCCATCGCATCCAAAGAACTTCCGGCCGCAAGGGCTGCATAATTGAGGGCATCGGTAAGACCGCCTATCTCATCGGTTAAATTAATCTTCAGGGCATCCGCTCCGGTCCAAACACGGCCTTGGCCTATCTCATCCACTCTTTCTTTAGACATTCCGCGTCCGTCGGAAACCACATCCAAGAACCTTTCATAAGCGCCTTCGATACTGCGAAGCATATAATTATACTCATCGGAGTCGAAGGGGCGCATCAGGCTGAACATATCTCCATGCTTATTTGAGGAAACCGAGGAAACATTTATCCCCAATACCTTTTTGGTGGTCTTGGAAAAATCCGGAACCATTCCGAATACACCTATACTTCCCGTTAGGCATACTGCATCGGTATATATCTTACTGCAGTTATTGGAAATCCAATATCCTCCCGAAGCGGCATAATCGCCATAAGACGCTACAAGCGGCTTTTCCGCTCCCAAAAGGTCGAGCTCATGCTTAATCTTTTCACTTGCAAGAGCGCTTCCGCCCGGGGAATTCACGCGAAGCACCACCGCCTTCACGGTGGAATCTGCCCGAACCTTATCTATAATAGAGGCAAAACGGTCGCCGCTTATATTGTTGATATCGCGGCCATCTACAATACTGCCGTTGGCATAAATTATCGCTATCTTCTCCTTGGACTTGAAATTCGTAAGCACTCTCGCGGTGACATAATCGGAAAAGCGCATGAATTGCACCTCCTTATAACTATCTACCACCGAGAGGTCGGCCAACTTTTCCTTCAACTCCTCCCTTGTAAAAAGCTCATCCGCCAGATTCTCCTTCAGGAAATCCTCGGGCAGGCAGAGCGAAAGATTGTTGATGGCGGCATCGAGGGCCTTCTCGCTTATACCACGCGAAACGGCAATATCTGCACGCATGGTGGCCCACATGGAATTTACCATCTCTTGATATTGATGGGTATTTTCGGGTGAGGAAGAGCTGCGGGTGAACATCTCTCCGGCGCTCTTATATTTGCCGTGCCTTATCAGCTGCATATTTACACCAAGCCTGTCGAGCATGTCTTTCATGAATACCGACCGTACGCTTATACCGTTCATTGTAATGAGTCCGCCCTGATACTCAGTCATATACACTTTGTCGGCCACGCTTGCAAGCCAATAGCCGCCTGTTGTGGGAGACTCAATATAAGAAATCACGGGTTTGCCGCTCACCTGCCTGAAATTATCAAGCGCCTTGCGGAATTCTTCCAAAGAAGCCATGCTGGAAAGATTGCCGTCGGTTTTTAGGAAAATCAATTTTACTCCGGGGTCATTTGCCGCAATTTTAAGGGCACGGGTGGCTTGAAGAATGCCCACCGAGGGGATGACTACTCCGGACTCGTAAGTGGATACAGGATTTTTCTGCTCATCAATTTTGAAGGCAGACATATCTATGGCAAGTACGCCGCTGCGGGGCAATACGGTCTTTGCACCTTCTGCCGCTGAAACCGAAGCATTTAAGGCGGAAATGGTGATAAAAAGAGAGATGAAGCCAAAAATAAGCATGCCGCAAATGACGGCGAGAAGCATTTTCCAAAAATCTTTCATATGTTGCTATGTTTAATTCTACAAAGTTAGTAATTTTGCATAATATGATACAAAAACCATCCATCCCAAGAGGCACCCGCGATTTTTCGCAGGAACAGATGGCCCGACGCAATTATATCTTCGATATTATCAAAGGGGTTTTCGCCTCTTTCGGATATGCGCAAATAGAAACGCCTGCTATGGAAAAGCTTTCCACTCTGCTGGGAAAGTACGGCGAGGAAGGAGACAAACTGCTGTTCAGGGTTCTTGACTCAGGGGACCCTTTCGACAAAATAGACTTTGCTTCCTATAAAACCGAAGACGGCTACAAAACCGCTGCTCTTTCTTCCGCTTTGTGCGAAAGAGGCCTCAGGTACGACCTTACCGTGCCTCTTGCCCGCTTTGTGGTACAGCATCAGAACGACATCGTCTTCCCCTTCAAGCGTTCCCAAATCCAGCCGGTATGGCGTGCCGACCGTCCTCAAAAAGGGCGCTATCGCGAATTTTATCAATGCGATGTGGATGCTATCGGAAGCACTTCGCAATTGCTTGAGTTGGAGCTTGTGCAGATGGTAGAAGAGGTATTTGCCAAATTGGATATAAGGGTTCTGCTGAAAATCAATAACCGCAAGGTTTTGAGCGGCCTGGCAGAGGTTTGCGGCTTCCCCGAAAAACTTACGGATATCACCATTGCCATAGATAAATTGGAGAAGGTGGGTTTGAAGGAGGTAAAGGCGGAATTGTCGGACAAAGGCTTGAGTAAAGAGGCGATAGATTTTTTGGAGCCGGTGCTGAAACTCAGCGGCAGCTTCGAGGAAAAAATTGCCGTCATGAGAGAGGCGCTTGCCTCTTCCGAGACAGGTCTTAAAGGGCTTGATGAGTTGGAAGAGCTCTTCGGCTATATTGCAGCTGCGCAGGTGAAGCTCCCGATTGAGATGGACCTCTCGCTTGCGCGCGGCCTCAATTATTACACCGGCGCTATTTTAGAGGTTAAGGCCTTGGATTGGGAGATAGGAAGTATTTGCGGAGGAGGAAGATATGATAATTTGACCGGCATTTTCGGTCTTCCGGATGTGTCCGGAGTGGGCATTAGTTTTGGGGCGGACCGTATTTATGATGTGCTTGAAGGCCTGAATAAATTTCCGGCAGAGTTAGGCGCCCCTTGCACTCTTCTGTTTGCCAATATGGATGCGGCATCGGCGGCTTATGTTCTGCCCATCGCAAGCGCCTTACGTGCGAAAGGCATTGCCACTGAGGTCTATCCCGATTCGCTTAAGCTCAAAAAACAGTTTGATTACGCTGACAAAAAGGGTATTCCTTTCATCAGCATCTGCGGCTCGAGGGAGGCGGCCGAAGGTAAAGTGAATGTCAAAAATCTTGCAAGCGGCGAAGAAAAAACCTTTGATAAGGGCGATGTAGATGGGATAATTTGTTTTCTGTGAAATTTTTGTTATCTTTGTGGTCCAATATCGCGGGGTAGAGCAGTTGGTAGCTCGTCGGGCTCATAACCCGGAGGTCGAAGGTTCAAGTCCTTCCCCCGCTACTATAAATCAGGCAGCTTCTTGGCTGCCTGATTTCTTTCCGAAAGACCGGATGTTTCCGGTCTTCTTTCGTTTTCAGGGGGCGCTGCAGGACGTTTTAGGGGGCGCTGCAGGACGTTTCCGGGGGCGCCGCAGGACGTTTCAGGTCTTCTTTCGTTTTTAGGGGGCACCGCGGGACGTTTCAGGGGCTCGGGCATTTCTTCCTATAGCGAGCGTAAAATGGAAAGTGCTGATAATGAGGCAGATCATTAAACAAGGTCAGCAAAATTTTCGGGTGTTCTTTCATGATTTCGCTGATAGTCAGAGAGTTACATTTTACGCTCTCCATGGCAGGTCTGAGGAGCAAAGCAAATCTTCCGAAGCCCCTATGTATTGAGCATGGGCAATAGAACCACCCACCAGCCGTAACGTTTGCCGTTATGGCGGATTAGGAAACCTTTTTCTTGAAGAGAAACTGTAAGGCGCTTTGCCGTTGCTATGGACTTCCCGATGAATTCAGCTATTTCCTTCTGAGTAGCTCGAGAATCTAACTCGATACATGCAGATTCCTATTTTTCAGTTCGTGGCTTTCTCCAAGCAGAAGATTTCTGAAGAAAAGTTCTAAATACTAAGTGGTTTCGTGGATTCCTTCCGCCAGATTTGAATAGTTCGCACGAACAAGAGCGTTTCTGAAATACCGGGAATTCTCTGCAAACATGTCATTCATCTCTTTGAATCCGAGCGAACGAAGATATTTGATTGCGAATACTGCTGTTGTACGCGTGTTCCCCTCTCCGAAAGCATGTATCTGCCAAAGATTCGAAATAAATTTTGTAAAATGCTTGACAGCTTCATCCATCAAGAGTCCCTTGTAACTGAAAGCCTTTTCTTGCGATAAATCGTATTCAAGGGTTTCGCTAATCATATCGGAACTTGCATACAGAACAGTCTCTCCATCAAGCACCCATTCTTTCTTTGTGATATTCCAAGTCCTTATCTGACCGGCAAATTCAAAAAGACCGGAAAATAATCTTCTGTGGATTGAGGTAAACTGCGCCGGCGTCAAAGAAAAGGTCTTTTCTGAAAGAATCTCCGCTATTCGGCTTGAAACCTTATCGGCCTCTTCTGTTCTATCCTCATCTGATTCGCTCCTACCGGCTTTTGAAATGTAATAGGAATCGATAAGTGATTGAGCTTCTTTTATGGTAATATCGCCCTCGATATTCTTTCGGGCTGTCTGGTAAAGATACTCGGACGGCTTGAGTCCATCAACGTCCTGCAGACCGATGGCTGTCCGCCATGCCTGCGCTCGTCCCTTCTTGTCGGGCTCGCTTTGTCTTATGTATTCTTCAAAATCCACTATTGTAAATTTAATCAATTATCTTCTGATAATAAGAGTTTTTTCTTAATCAGGCTAAAAAAAGAAATCGAATTCTGACATCGCAAAGGAGATTTTTCAGGCCAAATGTGACACTTGAGGGGATTTTGATGTGACACTTGAGGAGATTTTGATGTGACAGTTGGGATTTTTCAGACATTCCCGAGGTGGATGGTGGTGAGGCCTTGTTCGCGGGCGATGGATTGGGCAAGGTAGAGGGTTTTCAGGGATGTGGGAGGGGTGGTGTCGAGTTTGTGGTTGGGGAAGAAGCGGCTGAAGTGGAGCGGGACATCAGATAATCCGTTAGAAGAGAGCCATTTGCACATGGCGCGAATCATCGCCTCGTCATCATTGATGCCGGGGATAAGCAGATTGGTGATTTCCAAATGGACGCCGGCATCGCGCAGGAGAAGCAGAGCATTGAGCACGGGCTTGAGGCCTGCGCCGGAAACCTTGCGGTAGAGTTCATCGCTGAAGTATTTGAGGTCGATGTTGGCGGCATCTATCAGCGAAGCGATCTCCCTCAACGGCTCTGGGTTTATATAAGCCGCTGACACAAGGATATTGTAAAGCCCCTTTTCGTGCGCAAGGCGGGCCGTGTCGAAACAGTATTCGTACCAGGTAAGAGGCTCGGTATAGGTGTAAGCAATTGATGGGCAGCCTTTTTTAATTGCCAAATCCACTAATTCTTCAGGTGCCCAATATTCCTTTTCGCTACCCGGAGCGGCTTGGGATATTGACCAGTTCTGACAGCCCTTGCAACGCAGATTGCAGCCCACACAACTAAATGAGAAGCAGGTAGTTCCGGGAAGAAAATGATACAGCGGCTTTTTCTCTACGGGGTCTATTGCCAAAGCACACGGATAGCCGTAAACCGCAGAGTATAATTTGCCTTTGCGATTCACGCGGCTGCCGCAAATTCCGGCCTTGCCCTCTGCAATGCGGCATCCATGAGGACAAAGTCCGCAAATTGCATAGCCATCCGATTCATGCCACCAACGAGCCTCAATCATCTTTCAAAATCCTTTAAAAATTATTTAATCCTCTGAGAAAACCACAGCCTGATAGGTGTAGAGATCTGCCGTCTTCCAACCATCCCAACCGAGTCCGGCCTTGTCGCGGGAGCAATGCCCCAAAAATTCCTCCTTGCTCCATCCGGTATCATCCGCCACCTGCGGGAGGAAGGTGCCCGAATTATAACCTTTCACTATGTAGATGCCGTCCCTCCCAAGCACAAATTCATCTGCCGAGGCAATTCGCTTCAGCGGCGAAAGGACGGAAATCTCTATACTAATCTCCCCTAACTCACTCTCCCGCAGGACCCCGAAGCGCGGGTCCTCGAAAGCAGCCGCGCGGGCCATCTGCGCCACCATTTGATAAATGGGGTAATCTTCCCCGAAATGGCCTATGCATCCACGCAAGCTGTTTCCCTTATTTAGGGTTACGAATGCGCCTCCGCCCGCTCGCAATTTAGGGCTGAGATTCTTCCCTTCATAAGCATCCGACAGGCGCCTACCCTCAAACTTGCCTTCGATGGATGAGCGCGCAATCTCCAAAAGGGTCTCCATCTCCTCCTGACTCAGAGAATATTTTTCTGATGTTTTATAAACAGCAAAGGCGCTGTAGCCCACCACCCTATCGAGGTCTCCGTAGGGGGAATCGCCGGAATTGCGGTAAACTAAATGCTCGTAGGAATAAGAGGCATCTCCGCCGGTCATTTCCATCAGAACTGCGATGGCCGCCTGACCGCAAGCGCTGGTGGCTAAACCCTTAATGCGAGCGGCATCGTTGTCTTCCAAGGCGTTGACAAATTCGTAAAGACGACCTGTGGAGATAGCCTTAGCGAGGCGGAGGTCAGCCTTTTTTGCACCATCGTAGTTAGGGTAGTGTGAAAAATCGCTGCTTATCACGAATAGGGTTTTGCCCTCTTCGAGGGTGGGTTTGAGGCATTCTGCCACGACTTTGAGCACGTTGTAATTAGTGGTTCCCAATATTATGGGAACGATGGGCGGCATTTTTTTAAGGCGGAATTGCAGGAAGGGAAGTTGAACCTCAAGACCATGCTCATTGGGGAAGGCATCGGGGCGATTCTTGAAAGGTTTTTCTTTGCTTAGTTGCTTGACGAATTCCTCATCTATTTGAACCTCGCCAAACGGGGTTTGCCAAGCGGAATTGAGGACATCTACCGCTGCTCCATCAAAGCCCACACAATGGCTGGGACCTATGAGGATTATTCTGTCGAATGCGGCATCTTGGGGGATACAGCTGAATGCCGTTGCCGCAACAGCCCCCGAGAATACATATCCGGCGTGAGGGACTATAAGGGCGGTAGGAGCGCCTTTCAAGGCGGTAGAGGTGACTTCCGTTGCGTTAGAAGAGCCTTCCATGGCGGTTTGAGCGTCCTCCAGGGGCTTTACCATAGACTCTGCCTCTTTATAATAAGATTTGAGTTCCTGTGCAAGTTCGTCTTTGTCGGCAGGATAAAAAGTGCCCGCCACAGCCGGAAAGCGGATTTTTCGCCCGCAGCAACCTGATATGTCCATAATTAGCGAAATGTTTTAAATGTTCACTTTTCTCAAATGTACATAAAATCCCGCAATTTTAGGGCGATTGTATGAAAATCAAGATTACATATTGTGTTTATAGGCAAAAGTTAATGAAAATAATTTTGAGGTTTTAAAAAAACAACTTATATTTGCAGTCCCCTATGCGGAAATAGCTCAGTTGGTAGAGCGCAACCTTGCCAAGGTTGAAGTCGCGAGTTCGAGTCTCGTTTTCCGCTCCAACGATGAACGACAGCCCTTGCGGTTGTCGTTCGGCGTTTGTAGATGGCAGCTTGCGAGAAC
>JAAZIW010000171.1 GCA_012800665.1 Rikenellaceae bacterium | reverse complement strand
TCAGATAAAGTTCTTTGGCTGTAGGGTCCGTGAGCGGAAGGCTTTTCAGGAATTCCAGTTGCTCTTTATCAGCATTGTGCGCCGTTTTCGCAAAATACTCCTTGATAGCCTCTTCACGATAAAAAACCGGCAGCCTTTTATCCATTTTAGGCTTGGGCACCAATTTTACAGGATTCGAATCCATCAGGCCTTTTTTCATTGCCCACCTGCAATATCCGCTGAGTACAGATAAATGCAAGTTTACCGTGCGGGCGCTTTTGCCTTTTTTATCAAGTAGATAAACTTCATAATTGCGTATGCCTGTGGTGGTCAATGCTTCCCCGCGCTCAGAAAAGCTTTCCAGAACATCCCTGTAAATCTGCTGAGTACGGGGAGAGTAGCGGCGTACTCCCTCAATATATTTGAGGTAATCGTTTATTTGCATGGCTTCAATCCGAGTTCGGCGGCTTTTTTGCGCATCAAGCTCTCTGCTTCCTCGAAGTTATTGCTTATTTCGCCGTCGAGTATGGCATTTTTCACATATTCCTTGATTTCTCCGATGGTATTGCAGGGTTCGATTCCGTAGATTTCCATTATATAGTCGCCGCTTATGGGATTTTTGAAGTTTCGTATTGCATCCTTGGCCTCCACCTCTATCAGTTTTTGCTGCACAAGATCAAAATTGGCATGTATACGGCGTACTTTTTCGGGATTCTTGCTGGTAATGTCGGCATGGCAAAGCAGCATAAGGTCGTCTATATCGTCTCCGGCATCAAATAGCAGGCGTCTTACTGCAGAATCGGAAACCTCATCATCCACAAGAGCCATAGGGCGCATGTGCAGCCAGACAAGTTTTTTTACATATCTGAGTTTTTCGTCCTTGGGGAGCTTCAGTGAGGCGAAAACTTTGGGAACCATACGCGAACTTACCAGATCGTGGCCGTGGAAGGTCCAACCGGTACCGGGAACATATTTTTTCACTGCCGGTTTGCCTATGTCGTGCAGCAGGGCAGCCCAGCGCAGCCAGAGTTTCGGCTCTCCACCGGTAGAGCCTAAACTGTTCGGCTTTTCAAAAACAGCACTCACATCTGCTTCGGCCAAATTGTCAAGTACTGCCAAGGTGTGTGAGAAAATCTCCTTATGACCTTTTCCATCCACTATTTCAAGCCCCTTCAAAGCAGAAAGTTCCGGTAAGATATAAGGTAAAAGCCCGGCTTCGTCCATAAGGCGGAAAGCCTTTGAGGGAACAGAACACAAGAGCATTTTATTCAGTTCCTCCGCAATTCTTTCTTTCGATAGAATCTCTAACCTTCCTGCCATCCGCCGCATGCTTTCCATGCTTTCGCTCACTATCTTGAATTCCAATTCAGGAGTGGATAGTTTGGTGGCAAAGCGTATGGCGCGAAGCATGCGCAAAGGATCATCTGAATAGGTGGTATCAGGGTCCAAAGGGGTACGGATGATGCCTGCGGCAAGATCTTTAATGCCTCCGAAAGGATCTACAAGTTCGCCGAAGCTGTCCTCATTCAGAGAAAATGCCATTGCATTGATGGTAAAATCGCGCCGTAGCTGGTCATCTCGAAGAGTACCGTCTTCCACTATTGGTTTGCGCGATTCTCTTCGGTAAGATTCTTTCCGGGCTCCGACAAATTCTATTTCATCTCCTTCGTAATGCATCATGGCTGTGCCGAAGTTTTTGAAATAAGACACTCCCTTGCCTGCAGCTTCTCCGACAGCTCTGGCGAAGTCTATTCCGCTGCCTTCCACCACAATATCTATATCATTTGACGGGCGGCCCAGAAAACAGTCACGCACATATCCGCCTATTGTAAAGGCGCGTACACCCTGTCCGGCTGCAACTCGGCTGACAAGTTTAAAAATGTTTTTTTCCAGATATTGTGAAATTACTGTAGGCATAGCATTTCCTCGTATGAAGGCATTTGGTCGCATGGCACGAAGCCGCTGCCTTGTCTCCTGTAAATATAAGTATTATTTCCGTTGGTAAGGCAGATGAATTTAACTTCCAATGCACCATGGTAGCGCAGAGCCTGATTTACAACTGCTTGAGAGATGTTTACATCCCGGCGTTTGCACTCGACTATGGCAAGGGGCTTGCCGGAGCGGTCGAAAATCAAAATATCCGCCCTATAAGGCTTGGAACCAAGCCTCAAGAATACTTCGCAGTTCATTAGGCCCTCAGGCACCCCCTTAGCCAGAAGCTGCTCTATAAACCATTGGCGCACCGATTCTTCCGGTGTATCCGCCACCTCTTTTTTACGTAATTTGCACCACATTATGAGTTGAGTATTTTGGTGGTCAGTTCCACTATGAGTTGATCCGGTGCAGCGGACTGCCCGTCTCCTCCCTTGCCAAGATAGTCATATTCGCAGAGCATGGAAATTATCTCCATAGTGGATTTTAAAGAATAATTACGCACAGCAGTATTATATTCGCGCAGAAAATATGGGTTAATTCCTAAAACTGCAGCGGCCTCTTCCCGTGAGGGATGGGGATTGGTTCTGAGAAACACCTGGTATTTGAGAATACGGTAAAAATGGCTATAGAGGTTGCTGACTGCCATAGGCATTGCAAATTTAGCCCCCTTCCCCAAATGATCTGCAATTTTCAGCGCTCTCGCAGCATTGCGCTCCGAGAGTTCTTTGGTAAGCTCGAATATGGAGAATTCACGGGAGATGCCTACATTCTTTTCAATGTCCTGAACTGTTACTGAAGTGGTCCCTACCGGCAGGTTTTTCAGAAGTTTTTCGGTTTCGGAGGCTATTACAGAAAGCTCGGTTCCGGCATATTCGCCCAAGAGTGCGGCGGCCTGAGGATCGATTTGAAGCCCGCGTGAGCGGTAATAAGAAATAATCCAATTTACTATCTCGTAGTCTCTTATGGAGGGAGAGTCCAGCACAATTCCGTTTTTTGCTATGCTTTTATAGAGAGTATAGCGCTTGTCGAGCTTGGCCTTGTAAAAGAGGAGTACAAGCACTGTGCTGTCCAATGGCTCGGAGGTGTAGATGGAAAGTTCTTCTATATTTTTAATGGTTTGAGCCTCCTTTACCACCACAAGCTGCCTTTCCGACATCATCGGGAAGCGGCGGGCTGTTGTAACCAACTGTTCTACAGTTATTTCCGAACCGTAATATATCGTTTCGTTGAAGTCCTTCTCAAAATCTTGCAGACAATTATCGATAATTGCCTTGCATACAAGTTCAGGATAGTAGGGCTCATCTCCCATAAGAAGGTATATGGGTCTGAACACGCCGTTTTGCACTTCTTTGATAATTTGGCTGCACAAGGCAGCAATGTCTGCTCCTCCCTTTGCCATATAACTACAAAATTACATAAATTATTTTTAAATTTGCATTCATATTTTTAAAAGCAGAATAATGGCAATAATACAATGTAGAAAGGTGTCCAAAAGTTTCGGAGCCAAAGTGGCGCTGGACAGAGTTGATTTGGACTTCCAGGAGGGCAAGGTGACAGGCTTGCTGGGGCCGAACGGCGCCGG
>JAAZIW010000170.1 GCA_012800665.1 Rikenellaceae bacterium | reverse complement strand
ACGACTCATAGCCTCTCTATTGAAAGCCCTTATCATAAGGCAGTTAAGCCCCAACTCCACAGCCTTAAGGCTCATACTTTGAAGAGAAATGCCAAGGTCGATCAGCAGGCCCGAATCTTCTTGATGCGTGCCGTAAACTACAATGAAAGCCTTGGGCTCGGTACCCGGCAATGGCAGGGATGGACAATCTGCTTCCAAAAACTCAGGGTTAGCGGCTCTGCGGGCGCGGAAAAGGGCTCCCATCTTAATATTCTCATTCACAAAATCGGCCTCAGGGCCGACTGCCACTAACTTGAAGCGAAGAGCCTGCTGATTTTTGGAAGATGCAATACGGGTATTCACATTTACAATCTTCTTCAACTCCTCCAAAGTCACCTCCCTGTCATGCGAATATCCCCTTGTGCTGCGGTTTTTAATGAGCAGCGAATCCAGCGATGGTCCTGCCTTATACTTCTTTTTAGTCTTCGGGCTATTCAATTCCTCGAACTTCTTTTCTAAATAATTATCTGCCATAATAGACAAACTTACATAAAATCTTTGTATTATACTTTTCGGACATGGAGCGCCCGCATGGCATTGAAAATACAGAGAATTGTTACCCCCACATCGGCAAAAACGGCCAACCACATATGGGCAATGCCGAAGAATGCCAGCACCAGCACCACGACTTTAATCCCAATTGCGAACCATGTGTTTTGAGTGGCAATGCGAACTGTTTTGCGGGCAATGTGAATGGCGGAAACTATCTTGGAGGGCTTGTCGTCCATAATAACCACATCTGCAGCCTCAATGGCGGCATCGGAGCCGAGAGCTCCCATGGCTATTCCCACATCGGCTCTTGCAAGCACAGGAGCATCATTTATACCATCTCCCACAAAGGAGAGACTATTCTTTTGAGACAACATTTCCTCCACTATGGTCAGCTTATCGGCAGGAAGGAGCCCCGCATAATATTCATCTATTCCAAGCTCTTTGCTGACGGCCCCGGCAACTTCTTCATTATCACCCGTAAGCATGACGATTTTAGAGACGCCCACATCCCTTAGGGCTTTTATGGCAGAGGCAGAATCCTCCTTGATGCGGTCGGAAATAAGTATATGACCGACATAATCGCCGTTTATGGCCACATGCACCATGGTTCCGACGATACCTACGCGCTTGCACTCTTCGCATTCGGAAGAGATGTCGGCTCTTACATACCGCATTAACGAGGCATCGCCCACAGCCACCGAGCTGCCATTGACCAATGCGGACACGCCCATTCCGGGATGCTCCTCGACTTCCGAAACGGAACAGTCGGAACCATTGCAAGGGAAGGCGTCACGAAGGGCCGCCGCAATAGGATGAATGGAATTATGCTCTACATGGGATACCAAATGCAAAAGCCCTTTTTCATCCATAAGCGGATGTACAGCGGTCAGCTCAAACACCCCTTCTGTAAGGGTGCCGGTCTTATCGAACACCATTGTAGATGTCCGAGCGAGTGCTTCCAAATAATTAGAGCCCTTTACAAGTATGCCATGCTTGGAGGCTGCTCCTATTCCACCGAAAAAAGACAAAGGAATAGAGATTACAAACGCACACGGGCAAGAGACAATCAAAAAGCACAATGCCCTGTAAATCCATGTTGCCCAAGCGTCGTCATAACCTCCCACCCCTATCCCTGCAAGCACAGGAGGCACGATTGCCACCAAAGCGGCAAGCCCCACCACCACAGGAGTATAAACCCTGCTGAAACGTCTTATGAATTTCTCTTTCTTGCTCTTAGCCTCCGAGGCGTTTTGCACAAGGTCCAAAATCTTAGCAGCCGTACTCTCCCCGAAACTCTTGCTCACCCGCACTTTCAAAAGGCCAATCAAATTTACGCAACCCGAAATCACATTGTCTCCGACAGCAACTCCACGCGGCACGCTTTCGCCCGTAAGCGCCACAGTATCAAGCAGCGAACTGCCCTCAATCACCTCCCCGTCCATAGGCACCTTCTCCCCTGCTTTTATAAGGATTGTCTCCCCTATCTCTACCGTTGACGGGTCTACCACTTGCTCTACTCCATCCCTTAAAACAGTTGCGGTATCGGGCCGAATATCCATCAATTCAGCGATGCTCCTACGCGAACGACCTTCAGCCAGCCACTCGAAAAACTCCCCTACCCGATAAAAAAGCATTACAAACACCGCTTCTGTAAATTGAGGCTCTGCCTCAGGCATGAATGCTATTGCAAGCGCGCCGATAGTAGCCACTCCCATCAAAAAATCTTCATCCAACGGCTCCCCTTGCAGCAGCTTCTCCGCACCTTCCGAAAGGACTTCCCAGCCTGCCACAAAATAAGGCACCAGATAAACAAGCAACAGCTGCCAGGTCTTCAGGCCGGGGAATAACTTTTCCACGCCACAAGCCGCAAGCAGAAGCGCCGCAGCAACGATAATAGGGGTAAGTTTTTGTTTTATTTCTTTATTCATAATATTAATAATGCCATTTTGTTTTTTCTACAACACTACTACTTCTTTCTGCAACACCGTAAAATTAATTATTTAACGGCAGGCGGCAATGACAATCATAATTTATTGGGATAATTTTTGCATTGCGGCCAAAACTCATGCAACATTCGGGTACCTAACAGCATCTAAATAACAAGAGAAAAAAATACAGACATCATGAAAATACGTAGATTCAAAAGGTTTTTATCAATGTTCTTTTCGGCAGTAGTTTAAAAGACCGCCGCAAAATGTTGGTTTAAGGAAACGGCCCTGTCATACTTGGTGACGGGGCCGTTATTCTATTTTTATAGTCAAAGCTTTAATTCCGCCGAATCAAACCTCCGATTCTCCTGTTTTTTCTAAAGCCGGAATCAACTACCTTATCAGATTGAGGAATTCGTTGCGGGTGCGCGAGCTTGACAGGAAGATGCCGGAAAAGGCGGAGGTGGTGGTAATTGCATTATGCTTCTCTACTCCGCGCAGTTGCATGCAAGTGTGATGGGCCTCGATTACCACCGCAACCCCTAAGGGATGAAGAGCCTCTTGAATGCAGTCTCTGATTTGAACGGTAAGCCTTTCCTGCACCTGAAGACGGCGGGCGTAAGTTTCCACCACCCTGGCGATTTTGCTCAGGCCTGTGATTTTGCCATCGGGGATATAAGCCACATGACATTTGCCTATGAAAGGCAGCATATGATGTTCGCAAGTGGAGTAAAGGTCGATGTCCTTCACCAGCACCATCTGCTTGTATTGTTCATCGAAAACGGCCTTGCGGATGATGGCCTTCCCATCCTCCTGATAACCTTTAGTCAGATATTGCAGGGATTTTGCCACTCTTTCGGGTGTTTTGAGCAGGCCTTCCCTATTTGGGTCCTCTCCTAAAAGACTGAGAATGGCCTTCACATGCTTTGCTATTTCTTCCGTCACCTGCGGTTCGTATTCATCTTCTCTTAGATATGCCATAGTGGCGCAAATATAAATAAAATTGCAAGAAGTAGGAAAATATTTTGAGGTATGGAAAAAAATTCTATCTTTGCGCAAAATTACAGATAGAAGAGATTATGTTTTGGACTTTGGAACTTGCAAGTTCATTGGATGATGCCCCATGGCCGGCAACAAAAGACGAACTTATAGATTATGCCAACCGCTCCGGCGCGCCGGAACAGGTGATAGAAAACTTGGATGAACTCGAAGATGACGGCGAGGTGTATGAGACCATAGAGGACATCTGGCCCGACTATCCCACAAAGGATGACTTCTTCTTTAACGAGGACGAGTATTAGCCGCATAATCGCTTAACATGCGCGGCCCGGCTTTCGAGTCGGGCCGTATTGTTTTAATATGTTGCTGCGACAAGTTAAATCATCAAGCGATATATCCATGCTT
>JAAZIW010000169.1 GCA_012800665.1 Rikenellaceae bacterium | reverse complement strand
TCGACTTGACCAATCATATGACACATTGTTCGAATTATATAATGCCTTGTTCGAGCATAGCTTGCGCAACCTTCATGAAGCCTGCGATATTAGCGCCCTTCACATAGTCCACACTGCCGTCTTCCAGGGTTCCATATTTTACGCATTGCTCGTGAATTGCAGTCATAATAGTATGGAGTTTCTCATCCACCTCTTCAGCTGTCCAGCTAATGTGCGAGGCATTCTGTGTCATTTCCAATCCGGAGGTGGCAACTCCGCCCGCATTCACCGCTTTGCCGGGGGCGAAGAGCATGCCGTTATTCTGCATCCAATGGATGGCATCGGGCTGGCATCCCATATTGGAAATCTCGAAGAGGGCACGGCAGCCGTTCTTCTTGAGTTCCTGAGCATCAGCAAGATTCAACTCATTTTGGAATGCAGAGGTAAATGCTATATCTACCGGCACAATCCAAGACTTCTTGCCGGCTGTGAACTTGGTTTTGTCCGGGAACTTGGTGTTCATATCCTCAACCTTGTTGCGGTTGGAGGCACGCATTACAAGCATATAGTCTATCATCTCGTCGGTAATGCCCTCGGGAATTTCACAAACGCCGTCGGGACCGCTGATAGCTACCACCTTTGCGCCGAGCTGCTTCGCCTTTGTTGCCGCTCCCCATGCCACGTTGCCGAAGCCGGAGAGAGAAATGCGCTTTCCAGCCAGTTTTTCGCCAACCTTTGCAAGTGCGAGCGATGCAAAATACATTGCGCCGAAGCCTGTAGCCTCCGGACGAAGGATGCTGCCGCCCCAAGTCAGACCTTTGCCGGTAAGAACACCGGTATTATACTGACGGGCAAGTTTGCAATACATTCCGTTCATATAGCCGATTTCGCGAGCGCCAACGCCGACATCACCTGCAGGAACATCCTGATCGGGACCGATGCAGCGCCAAAGTTCAAGCATATAAGCCTGGCAGAAACGCATTATTTCACCGTTGCTCTTGCCTGTGGGGTCGAAGTCTGAACCGCCCTTGCCACCGCCCATCGGCAGAGTGGTAAGAGCATTCTTGAAGGTCTGCTCGAAACCAAGGAACTTTAGCATAGATGGCGTTACCGCCTTATGGAAACGAATGCCTCCCTTATAAGGGCCTATGGCGCTGTTGAACTGCACGCGATAACCGAGATTGGTCTGTACCTCGCCTTTATCATCCACCCATGCCACACGGAAGGTGAAGATGCGGTCCGGTTCAACCATGCGCTCTACAATTTTCGCCTTCTCAAACTCAGGATGCTGATTATAAACTTCTTCGATACTTTCGAGCACCTCCTGAACTGCCTGAAGATATTCATTCTCCCCCGGATATTTCGCCTGGAGCCTTGCCAAAATTTCGTTTGTTTTCATAATGTTTTTATTAAGTGGTTATTTATTAAATTATTTTACTTCCCAGGTGCTGCCGCTGTTAAGAAGCTCATCCATGCAATGGATTTTCGCCTTTGCGGTAACGTCCTTCACCTGATCGCGCACGCCGTCATCATAGGTTACATCCTTGACATCGCGTATCACGCCGAGCGCAACAGGAAAATCGGGATATTTCATTTCTGCGAGCATCATGTGAATGCCGGCATTTTCGGTATGGGCATCATGAACCAGAATGTCATCAATGGTATAGCCATCCTGCCCTATTGTAACAACCTTGAGGTCCAAACCATCGAGCACAAGCCCCTTGTCTTTGTTTTTGCCGAAAATCATCTTTTCACCATGGCGGAGAATAATTGTCCGGTCCGCCCTTACTGATGAATCGGAAATGTTTTTATAGACGCCGTCATTGAAGATGACGCAGTTTGTGAGCATCTCGATAACGGATGTGCCGTCATGAAGAGCCCCGGTCGTCATGATTTCCTGATTAAGGGCCAGCTCCACATCAAGCGAGCGGGCGAAAAATGTTCCCTTAGCGCCAAGCACCAAAGAGCCCGGATTGAAAGGATGCTCAACCGTACCGTAAGGAGAGGTTTTGGTGACGGCTCCGAACTTGGAGGTAGGAGAATACTGCCCTTTGGTAAGGCCGTAAATCTGATTGTTGAAGAGAATTATATTGATGTCGATATTCCTGCGGATGGCATGGATGAAATGGTTGCCTCCGATAGCAAGGGCATCCCCATCGCCACAAGCCTGCCATACGGTAAGCCATGGATTGGCCACCTTGATGCCGGTAGCTATAGCCGTGGCCCTGCCGTGTATGGAATGGAAACCGTAAGTGTTCATATAATAAGGAAGACGGGAAGAGCAGCCTATGCCGCTTACCACCACATAGCGTTCCCTTACATAATTGCAAGCCTTGCTTACTTGGGGAAGAGCCCTTTGCAAAGAAGCCAAAACGGCGTGATCACCGCAGCCGGGGCACCAGCGCACCTCTTGATTTGACTTGAAGTCTTTGAATGAAAGTATTGCCATATAGCTTAAATCTCCTTATTTATTGCATCTACAAGTTCATTTACAAGGAAAGGCTGTCCCTGCACCTTGCCGAAGGAAACAATGTTAGCCTTAGGGAATAGAGTGCGAAGGTAGCCTGCAAACTGACCGCTGTTGAGTTCACATACCAAAACGGTCTCAAAACTTTCGAGAATCTCTTTGGTATTGCGCGGAACAGGCACAATATAGTCGAAATGGGCGCGGGATAGTGTCTTTCCTGCTTCGCGCACCCCACTTACTGCAGAAAGAATATGACCATAAGTTCCACCCCAGCCAACTACGAGCAACTTGCCCTTTTCGGGACCGTCTACCTGCAGCTCAGGGATGAAATCCGCAATTTTCTGAACCTTTGCCCTGCGCTCATCCACCATCATTTGGTGATTGGCGGGATCGGATGAGAGCATGCCGGTATGGTTTTTCTCAAGACCTCCAACGCGATGCTCAAAGTTTTTCTGGCCGGGAATAGCCCACTTGCGTACAAGGGTTTCGGGGTCACGCTCGAAAGGATGGAAAGTGCCGTCTTCTGACAATTTGGTGGCAAAAGGAGGTTTGATTTCGGGATAATCAGCCATATGGGGAATCAGCCAGGGCTCGCTGCCGTTGCCAAGGAAGCCTTCGCTGAGAAGGATGACCGGAGTCATATGCTCAAGGGCGATTTTCGCGGCATTGAAAGCCGCATCAAAGCAATTTGATGGAGAATGTGAAGCCAAAACAGGAATAGGGCATTCGCCATTACGTCCGTAGAGGGCCTGATTCAGATCGGTCTGCTCTGTCTTGGTGGGAATTCCTGTAGAGGGACCCGCGCGCTGTACATCAACCACCACGAGCGGAAGCTCTGTCATCACGGCAAGGCCGAGAGCCTCGCTCTTGAGCGAGAGACCAGGACCGGAAGTGGTGGTAACGGCTAAGTTGCCGGCAAAAGCCGCACCTATTGCCATACAGATGGCTGCAATTTCATCTTCAGCCTGAAGGGTTTTGACTCCCAAATATTTATGGATGGCGAGTTCTTGAAGTATCTCCGTGGCCGGAGTTATTGGATAAGAGCCGCAGAAAAGCGGAAGACCGCTCTTTTCGGAAGCCGCCATAAGCCCCCAAGCGGTTGCCTGATTGCCCGTAATATTGCGGTATGTGCCTTTTTTCAGTTTGGCAGGTGCAATATAATAGGTGTCGGCTATCATTTGCAGATTGGCCGCATAGTTATAGCCGTCTTGAAGAACCTTTTTATTGGGTTCAACCATTTCGGGACGCTTTTTTCCGAATTTCTTTTCGATATATTCGAAAGTATAGTCGAGAGGACGGTCGAACAGGAAATAGGCAATGCCGAGCGTGAACATGTTCTTGCACCTGTCAATGGACTTCTTGTCCATGCCGCTGTCTTTTAAACTTTCCTCTGTAAGAGTAGTGATGGGGGCGATGATGAGTTTGCATTCATCAAGTCCAAGTTCCGTGAAAGGATTCTTGGTTTTGAAACCGGCCTTTTCTATCAAGGCATCGGTAAAGGCATCTTTGTCGATAAGGATAATGGCTGTCCGCTTGCACCATTTGGCATTGGCTTTAAGCGCAGCAGGGTTCATAGCCACAAGCATGTCGCAATAATCGCCGGGGGTGTTCACCTCCCCGCTCGCGATGTGCACCTGAAAGCCGGAAACTCCGGATACCGTTCCTTGCGGAGCGCGGATTTCGGCCGGATAATCAGGAAAGGTGGAAAGTTCGTTACCGTAAACGGCGGAAGTATTTGCAAAAAGAGTTCCGGTGAGCTGCATGCCATCACCGGAATCTCCTGCAAATCTTATTACAACATTTTTGGCATCAATTACCTTGTGTTGCATTTCTTAATTATGTGATTTTTTTTATTTAAGATGGTTATTGTTGGAGGTTGGCTGCGGCAGCTTGCAATTCCGCCTGCAGTGATTCAAGTGTTCTGTCTTCGGGGATGCCAAGAGCCTGACGTGCCTCTTTGGTGAGGTCTGTCCACTGGGTCTCATCCAAATAAAGAGCTGAGGTTCGATCTATTACAACTGAATAGCCGCCGTTCTTGGCGATTTCGTTAAGAGTCTCCTGTGCTTTCTTGTAGATGGGAGCCATAAGCTGCTGTTCCTGCTGCTGAAGCTCTTGCTGTATGCTTTGGGAGAATTCCTGAACGCGGCGCTGGATGTCGGTCAGCTCCTTTTCCTTACTCTCGCGTATTGCGGGAGTCCAAGTGGAAGCCTTTTGCTCGTATTGGGAATACTTGGTGTTGAATTCATCCATCATGGACTGATAGGTGTCCTGTGCCTCCTTGCCGGAGGCGGTGATGGTGGTGCGGGCCTGGTCGGCCTCTGGCATAAGTTGAACAAGCTCGCTGAAGTTCACATATGCGAACTTAGGCTGGGCGGAGAGTCCCAAAAAGGCAAGCATCGCTGCTGCAAAAAGGATGATTTTTTTCATATTGTTTGTTATTCTTAAAATCTACTTAAACATAGATGCAAATTTACATTAAATTGTATCAATTAGCAAGTGCTTCTAAAACTGCTGGCCTATGATGAAGTGAAACTGACTCCTTTGGCCGCGATCGGGATTATCGAAACCGTAGCCCCAGTCGATTCCCAGAAGGCCTATCATCGGCAGGAAGATTCTTGCACCCACGCCTGCGCTGCGTTTGATTTGGAAAGGATTGAAGTTTCTGATGTCCGCCCAGCAATTGCCGCCCTCCAAAAAGGCCAGCACGAATATCTGGCTGGATGTCTGCATTATTACCGGATAGCGGAATTCCACCGTAAACTTGTCATACACATTGCCTGCATAGGCGGTGCCGTTTGCATTGTAAGCCGTTACGGCAGTGGGGGTTAAAGAATAGTTAGGATAACCGCGCAGAGGGATTATATCGTTGCCGTAGGTGCTGTATCCCGACATGCCGTCTCCGCCGACTAAGAAGCCCTCGAAGGGAGAATAGCCCCAGGAGCGGTTGTAATAACCCAAATAACCGAACTGAACACGCGTCATAAGAACAAAGTCGCCAAGGAGCTTGGTATAATTCGCAAAACTGCCTTTCACCTTCCAATATTCTATCCATCTGTATCTGTCTCCCGAACTCCACAGCATCTTGCCGCTGCCGTCGGTGGCGTCGTAATCCACATCCCTCCAACTGTTTACAGCAACCTTGTTGCCAGCTGCATCATAAGTGAACTTGCGGAACAACGAATATGGAGGAGTAAGCTGTACATTAAGACTGAAGTCGGAACCCTCTCTCGGATAAATCATCTGGTCGGTTGAATTACGCGCAAGCGTCATTTGGTAACTCAAATTGTGCGAAAGGCCGTCCTGAAAGAAAAAATAGCCCTGATACCAATTGGTAAGTTTGTAGGTTTGCCAACTGAATCCGTTATAGAGCACAAAATAATTGTCAGGCCATTTGAGGCGGGTGCCGAGAGAACTCGCGAAACCATAGATTTCCAGAATGCGGTCTACGGTATAATTGTAAAAATAATTGTAATAGCCGCCTCTGTTGGAGGCCGTCTGACGGGTATAATAAGCGCTTAAGTTAAGCGATGTGGGCTTTTTGCCAAAGAGCCAGGGCTCGACAAAGCTTCCGTTTATTGCGGTATAATATGAGCCGTTGGTTTGGAAGTGGAATGACAGGGTTTGGGCATCTCCCAGCGGAACCGGTCTCCACGCACCCTTTTCGAACATGCGATGGGTGCTGAAATTATTGAAGCTCACACCTGCAGTCGCCACAAAAGTCCTTCCTCCCCAACCTCCGGAAAGTTGAAGCTCGCTTGAGGGTTTTTCCGTAACATTATAGACTATATCTACCGTATTGTTGATTTGGTTGGGTATTATGCTGTAGCCGCCCTCACCCATTATGGCTTCGGCATCGAACTGCCCAAGCGAGGCTATTTCGCGTATGCTGCGTTCGAAGTCGCTTTGTCTGAAAAGATAACCGGGACGTGTGAAAATCTGCCTGCGCACCACTTTTTCGTTGGTGAGGTCGTTGCCGTTGATGACTATGTTATTGAGCGTAGCCTGCTTGCCTTCGGAAATGCGGATTTCCACATCCACGGAATCGTTTTGGATATTCGTTTCCACAGGAGTAACATTAAAGAAGAGATAGCCGTTGTCGCGATAGAGCTTGGAAATATCCATTTCGTTCTGCTTGCCGCCTCCGTACAATCTCTTTTCCATGGAAACAATATCATACACATCTCCTTTCTTTATGCCCAACACCGAATTCAAGGCGTCTGTGGTAAAAACGGAGTTGCCCGTCCAGGAAATATCCCTGAAATAATATTTTTCTCCTTCCTCCACTATAATATCTATCCCCAAACGACCCGGCTCCAAATAATAAATGGAATCTTTAACTATACGGGCATCGCGATAGCCGGCCTCATTGAAGGCGCTGAGCAAGGTTTTCTTGTCGTTGGGATATTCTTTGGCGTCGAACTTTTTAGAATTGAAGAAGTTATACCATTTGTTGCTTTTGGTCTTCTTCATGCTTCTAGCAAGCTTATATTCCCTTACATTGTCATTGCCGATAAAGTTAATTTCCCGCACTTTAACCTTTTCGCCCCTTTCCACTGCAAAGTTTACGCGAATGGCATTGCGGATGATGGTATCTTTTTGAACCTCAGTCTTTACAGCACAATTCAGGAAGCCTTTTTCGGCAAAAAATCTCTTAATTAAATCGACGGAGGTTTTTTCTACATATTCCGAAAATTCTCCGCCCCTGCGCAGATTGAGCCAGTCCTGAAGGTCTTTTTGTTCTCCGGACTTCACCCCGCTGAATGTCCAGCGGCTTACGCGAGGACGTTCCATTATTTTTATGACAAGATAAACGCTGTCGCGTCCGGGGCTCAGGCTCCCTATATTGAGAGATACATCCTCGAAATACCTTTGCAGATACAAGCGCTTTACTATATTGGACAACTCCTCACTCGGCACCGTAACCTCCATGCCCTTTTCCAGACCGGTGAGCGAGATAATCTGATTTGATGAGAAATAATGGTTACCCTCGACGGACACCCCTCCCACAATATATTTTTGCGGACGATTATAATCCACCTCAACTCCTCCTTCCTGCGCACGCAGGCACAGGGCAGAGAAGAGCATTAGAATTGCTGATAAAAACGCTAGTCGTTTCATTCTGTACTTTTCACTTTTCCGAAGCGGCGGTCGCGGGAAGCATACTCTTCCAGCGCCTCGCGAAAACTCTCCTTTCTAAAATCAGGCCAAAGTATGGGCGAAAAGATAAATTCGCTGTAAGCAGCCTGCCAAAGCAAATAATTGCTCAGTCTCTTTTCTCCGGAAGTACGGA
>JAAZIW010000020.1 GCA_012800665.1 Rikenellaceae bacterium | reverse complement strand
TATTAAGATGCTCCTCTATGGTGTTGAGTCCGCGATTTGAGTCATAGTGGCAGATTCCGCGTGAAACGCCGCCGCTTTCGCTGAGGGTATTGTCAAGCTTGAAGCCCATTATGCAATATTCGCCCTTGGTGTTTTCGTGGGTACGGCACCAATCTCCCATCAATTCAAAAGATTCTCTTCCATAATAATCATCACCGTTGATTACGGCAAAGGGCTCGTGAATCACATCCTTTGCCATAAGCATGGCGTGGGCGGTGCCCCAGGGCTTTTGCCTTTCGGGATTCACCTCATAACCGGCTGGAATCTTGTTCAGTTCCTGAGTTACAAATTCGAATTGCAAAAGACTTCCGTCGGTGCATTTTACGCGGGAGTATTTTTTAGCCACAAGCTGCTTGAAATCTTCCAGGAAATGTTCCCTTACAATATATACCACCTTGCCGAAGCCGGCACGTACGGCATCATATATCGAATAATCTATAATGGTTTCCTGATTCGGACCCAGTCCGTCCAACTGTTTGAGTCCGCCGTAACGGCTGCCCATTCCGGCAGCAAGAACTAATAGTGTAGGTTTCATATTCTGCAAATTTACGGAAATAATCGGAATTTCATTGCGACATTTTTCGTTGCGAAGTTTATCGCATAGGAAATTATGAAAACCATCAAAAAAAATTAATTTTTTATCCGCCGAACGCTTCTTTAAGGATAGGCACCGCATCCAATTTTTCCCAGCCGAAAAACTGTATCCCGTCTTTTATATAAGGGGCTCTGCCGAAGTGGCCATAAGCTGCAGTTGGGGAGTAGATTGGGTTTTTAAGGCCGAAGCGGCGGATTATTGCGGCAGGCCGGAGGTCGAATAATTGTCTGAGTTTTGAGGCGATAAGAGCATCTGTCCGGGCATTATCGCCTATATGAGCAGTGCCATAACTATTCACAAAGATGCTTACGGGCTCAGCTATGCCGATTGCATAGGCGAGCTGTACCAAGCATTCGTCTGCAATCCCGGCGGCCACAAGGTTTTTGGCAAGCCATCGGGCTGCATAGGCGGCGCTGCGGTCCACCTTGCTGGGATCTTTGCCGCTGAAAGCTCCGCCGCCATGGGCTCCGTGTCCGCCGTAGCAGTCCACTATAATTTTGCGGCCCGTAAGTCCGGTGTCGCCTGCAGGGCCTCCTATTACGAATTTCCCTGTGGGGTTCACATGCAGTATGAATTGTTCGTCAAAGAGGGCTTGAAGGTTTTCGGGAAGACCGGATATAAGGGCCGGAAGCACTACCTCCCGCACATCTTTTTCTATACGCGCATGCATTGCATCATCCGAATCGAATTCATCGTGCTGGGTGCTCAGCACTATTGTGTGCACACGCAGCGGCTTGTGAGTTTCGGAAGAATATTCTATGGTGAACTGCGCTTTTGCATCGGGCCTCAGATAAAACATGCGCTCCGAGCCTTTATGCCTTATCTCAGCAAGAATATTAAGAAGATTATGCGACAGATAAAGAGCCAGCGGCATGTATTCGGGGGTGTCTTTGCAGGCATAGCCGAACATCATGCCTTGGTCACCGGCGCCCTGCTCGTCTTCGCAGGAGCGGACCACGCCGCGGTTTATATCTGCGCTTTGTTCGTGAATGGTGCTGATGACTCCGCAGCTTGAGGCATCGAAGCCGTATTCCGCTTTGGTATAACCTATTCGGGAGATGGTGTTGCGCACGGTCTTTTGTATATCCACATAGGCATTATCGCTGCGCACCTCTCCGCCCACAATCACAAGGCCTGCGGTACAAAAGGTTTCAACCGCCACTTTGGACTCGGGGTCCTGGCGGAGGAATTCATCGAGGATGGAATCTGAAATTTGGTCTGCGACTTTGTCGGGATGACCTTCCGAGACGCTCTCGGATGTAAAAAGATAATTCATTTTAGCATTTTTTTAAAGGCGGGGTTGCAAGCTTGTTCAAATCTTTCCCCGCGGTATATTAGTGGACAAAGGTACGCAAAAAAAACAATAGAGCAAGGGCTGAAAAAGTTTTTTGCTCAAAGTGGAAAAATTAATTGCCATGTCCAAAATTATGATTATTTTTGTACTTTGTAATTGTGAAAAAACTTTAATCAAATCACACATCATTTATGATTAAATCATTCTTTAAAAAGCTGCTGTCAGTTGTCCTGGCGGCATTTATCGTCGTTCCTGCCCTTGCGCAGATAACAACATCCTCACTTGGTGGCCGCGTAGTCGACCAGAACGGTAATCCCGTTCCCGGCGTTGCGGTAGTTGCTACCCATACTCCTTCGGGAACCAATTATGGCGTAGTTACCAACAATGACGGCCGCTATGCCATCAACGGTATGCGTGCCGGCGGTCCTTACGAAGTAGAGGTATCCAGTCTCGGCTATCAGAAAGCCACCTACACCGGAGTAACTCTCCAACTCGGTGAGACTTACAGTCTGAATGCCACCGTAAAGGAAGAAGCTCTGACTCTTGGGGAAGCAGTTGTAATAGCAACTCCCACCTCCAAGTTCACAACCGAAAAAACAGGCGCTTCAACCAACATCAACAACAGTCAAATTGAAGCTCTGCCCACCATCAGCCGCAGCATTACCGATGTTACCAAGCTTTCTCCCTATGGAGGCAACGGAATGTCTTTTGCCGGAACTGATAGCCGTACCGCCAACTTTACTGTCGACGGCGCCAACTTCAACAACAACTTCGGTCTATCCGGTGCTCTTCCCGGCGGCGGCAACCCTATCTCCATCGATGCCATTGAGGAAATGCAGGTGGTTATTTCTCCCTATGACGTTCGTCAGAACAACTTTGTGGGCGGCGGTGTGAACGCCATCACCAAGTCCGGTACCAATACCTTCAAGGGAACCGCCTATGTTTATCATCGTAACGAGAATATGCGCGGTAACAGCGTTGCCGGAACGGAAATCGCCACAGCCCGTGAAAAAGACCGCACAACCACCTATGGTCTCACGCTCGGCGGCCCTATTATCAAGAACAAACTTTTCTTCTTCGTAAACTACGAACACAGTGTTGTTCCTACAGTTGTCAACAGCTGGCGAGCTTCTACCGATGGTGTTGGCAGTCAAGACAAATACATCTCCCGTACCACTCAGGCTGACCTTCAACGGGTAAAAGATTATTTGAAAGATAATTACGGTTATGATACCGGCTCTTATACCGATTTCCCGGCCAATGAGACCAATACCAAGATTCTCGGCCGCATCGACTGGAACATTACCCGCAATCATCATCTTGCGCTCCGTTACAACCGTACGGTGAACACCTATTTCAGTAATCCCAACAACAGTTCTTCGAACTGCGGTCAGCGCACCACCGAATCCCGTGTAGGTCTTTACAGTTTCTCGTTTGCAAACTCCATGTATTCCATGAACAATAATGCGAACACCTTCTCTTTAGACCTTCACAGCCGCTTCACCAATGACCTTTCCAATCAGCTCTTAGTTACTTATTCCGACCTCAGCGACCTTCGCGGAAGCACATCAGACCCCTTCCCGTTCATCGACATCCTCGATGGAGGCATGGTTGCCACAGGCGCTCTTACTCCTTATATGTCTGTAGGTTACGAGCTCTTTACATGGAATAATGCTGTTCATAATCAGGTGTTGACTGTAAAAGACGATTTGGTTTATTATTTGGGCGCTCATAAGATTATGGCCGGTCTTTCCTACGACTATCAGCTGGCAGATAACGCCTATATGCGTAACGGTACCGGTTATTACCGCTATAATTCTCTTAACGACTTCTTGAACAAGGCGGCTCCCGAGACCGTGGCCCTTACATATGGCTATGACGGTGATAAGAATCCCGCATCACGCGTGCGTTTCCATAAACTTTCCGCCTATGCTCAGGACGAATGGAACCCCAATGAAAAACTCAAGCTCGTTGCAGGTCTTCGCCTCGAAACCATACTCTTCGACAATCAGGACCTCATGAGGAACCAGAAGATTTACGATACAGATTATAACGGAATTCACGTAGATACCGGCAAGTGGCCCACACCGAAGCTTATGTTCAATCCTCGTCTGGGCTTTACCTATGATGTGTTCGGTGATCACTCCCTCAAGCTGCGTGGAGGTACCGGTATCTTTACCGGTCGTCTGCCCCTTGTATTCTTCACCAATATGCCTTCAAACGCAGGCTTGGTGCAGATGGTAAGTTCGGCAACCACAAGATATGCGGGCGGAGCGGTTAATGCTGCCAGGTCCGATCTTGATATTCTGAATGCTTTTGCCGGAAAATTCATTACCGACAGCGGAGAGCTTTTGACATATCTTAACAGTCTCGATCCTAATAAATATCCTCTTACGGTTACTCCGGAGGATGGAACTTTCAGCGGCAGCGTTGCAGCTGTGGATCCTGACTTCAAGATGCCTCAGGTATGGAAGACCTCCCTCGCATTGGATTATGCCCTGCCAACCGAATTTCCGCTCAGCGTTACCGGTGAAGTTATCTTCAATAAGACTATCAACGGTGTACGCATCAGGGATATCAATATGAAAGATACCGATGGATTCGCCCGTCTGAACGGAGCTGACAAGCGTCATATCTTCCCGTCAGACTACACATACAATCGGTATTCCATATACTATCTTACCAATACCAACAAGGGCTATGGCGGAACAGCCAGCTTCCAGTTGCAGACCACCCCTGTCAAGGGTTTGGATATCAGCGCAGCTTACACCCGCACCTGGTCCAAGGAGCTCACCGGCATGCCCGGCTCTGATGCTTCTTCGGCATTCACCTATATCCCCACGGTAGATGGTCCCAACAATCCGGTTCTCCATAACTCAAGCTATGTAACTCCGGATCGTTTCTATGTAAACCTCTCTTATCGCGATAAGGGCGACAACCACTTCAGCATCTTCTATACAGGCTGGAGAGGAGGTTACAATTACTCTTATATGTACGACAACGACATCAACGGAGACAACTATAACTATGACGCCATCTATATTCCCACCAAGAAGGATTATGAAGACGAACAGGTTAAGTTTGCCTCGCCCGACGATGCCGAGCGCTTCTTCGCTTTTGCCGCAAAGGATGCATATCTCAGCAAGCACATGGGCGAATATGCCGAGGCCTACAGCGTATATAATCCCTGGGTACACCGTGTGGATTTCCATTATGCACACGACTTCAAGATTAAAGTGGCAGGTACAAAGAATGTTCTCAGGCTCAGTTTCGATGTACAGAACGTACTCAACCTCTTCAATGATTCTTGGGGTGTTTCCAAGCAAATGAATCCCGAAATGAAGTCCGGCCGCATACTCGTGGTTGATAATGTCGGCTCAGACGGTATCCCCGTAATTTCGGTTCCAAAGGTTATCAGCGGCAGCACTCAAACTTGGACGGATGTAAAGAACATCGGTCAGGCTTGGTATGCCCAGATAGGACTCAAGTACATGTTTAATTAATTTAATCCGATATTTATATTATGAAAGCAAAATATTTTATTCTTTCTGCAGTGGTGGCAATCGCCTCCCTGCTCATCGGATGCACCCCCGAAAAAATAACGGGCAATGACATAAGCGGATTGTCTGTTGAGGCTTCCTATTTACAAATACCTCCGGCAGGCGGCAGCGCAACCCTCAAATTCACTATCTCCGACGAATGGAAGATTTTTGAAGAGGCTTCCTATACATGGAAAAACGCTGAGAATAAGTCTGTTAAGGTAGATACCCTCATTGCTCCCACGGGTGTTGAGATAAAGCCTCATGGGGTAAAGATTAAGTCGTGGCTGACCGCTGACAAAACTTCCGGCGGAGAAGGCGAACATACCGTTACCATTACGGCCCCCAAATCCGATAATTACAAAAGCGTAGTATTGCACCTTGTTTGCGGCGACAAAACCCAATTTATAACGGTTTCGCAGAACGAGCCTGTTATCAGTCAGGCCACTTGCGCCGAGGTCATAGCCGGACCTGATGGCAAGGTGTTCATGGTAAAGGGTATATGCACAGGCATAGCAAACACGACTTATGGCAACTGGTATCTCAATGACGGTACCGGAGAAATTTACATTTACGGAACTGTAGATGCGACAGGCGCATATAACTGGGCCAGCTTCAATATCGCAGTCGGCGATGAGGTTACCGTTCAGGGTCCCAAAACCACTTACGGAACTGTTATTGAATTGGTGGATGTATCCGTGTTGAAGGTTAAGAAGGCGCTTCTCGCTCTCGAACAAGATGTATTCAATGTAGGCAGCGCTGCTTCCACCATTACCATAAATGCAACTGTAAAGGGACAAAGCTTCAATTACGAGAACGAAGTTCCGTGGCTTTCCATAGCTTCTGTTAAGGATGTGGACGGTGTTACAGCAATTACTGTCAATGTGGCGGAAAACGCTGCTCCCACTGCCAGGACCGGCGTATTGGAATTCAGCT
>JAAZIW010000168.1 GCA_012800665.1 Rikenellaceae bacterium | reverse complement strand
TGAAAGATGGAACAAATCCTCTTCTCCAGAAACAAAATGCAGGGACAACTGACATTCACTTGAGTTCACATCGCTGTTAAAACTCGCTCCGGCATCCCTTATAGAGAAAGGAATCTCGGCGCTTTCGTCGAGAAGCACCTCCGAAACGTTAACGGTTATTCCCCTAAGCACAGGCTTTACAACCGGCTCTTTCTTACACGAAAGCACCGAAACGGCCAGCAGGGCAAGAGCAATAAAAAATCTATTTCTGGAAAACACGTACATAATCAATCTGCATGGTTGCGGGAAGAGCTGACGGGTCTACACCTTTCTGACCGCCCCAGTCACCGCCCCAAGCCAGATTCAAAGTTAGATAAAAATCAGTCTTGAAAGGCCAGGTATCTTTATTATTCTTTTTGTCATTGGGGAAATAAAACAGTTTCTGGCCGTCCACATAAGTTTGAATATAGTCTGCAGTCCATTCGTCCCAAAGCACTTCCGGCCTGATGCCGTGAGGCCCGTCGGTACACCAGATTTCAGGTATACCCAAACGAGGCACACCGGGGGAGCTGAACTTGCTCTGAGCATGCACCATAGCCACTTTTTCGTCAATGGTCATCTGAAAAAGGGTCTCTTCTATCCATTTCTCGGAATACTTGGAGCCCTGCCTGCACGATGGGAAAAGCAGAGCAGTAAAAAGGATAAGAGGTATTAACTTTTTCATTTTTTATTTTGTTTTAATAATTATAACTCATCGTTATCGGCTGCCGAATATGGCAGTGCCTATGCGGACCTGGGTGCTGCCATGTTTAACGGCAATGCGCCAATCTCCGGACATACCTATTGAAAGCTGCGTAAAATCGCTCAGATTAGGAAACTTACTTCGGCATTCATCAAAAAGAGCCTTTATACCGGCAAATTCTTCACCGATAATATCTTCATCCTCCACATTGCTGGCAATGCCCATAAGTCCGCAAAAGCGGCAAAATGGAAACTCTTCCGCGCGCTCCAAAACCGCAAGTATTTCGTCTTCGCTGAATCCATACTTGCTCTCCTCCATGCCTATACGGAGCTCCAGCAGGATGTTGATTATCTTATTATTGCGCTCACCCCAGGAATTAACCGCCTCTAACAGGCGCTCGGAATCTATGCTTTCCACAATATAGGCATACGGCAGCACCAATTTTATCTTATTGGTTTGCAGATGGCCTATGAAGTGCCATTCCACATCTTGGGGCATCTGTACCGCCTTGGCGGCAAACTCCTGCGCACGGCTTTCGGCAAAACTCTTCTGACCCATGGCATAAGCCTCAAGCAACGCACTGAGCGTATGTGTTTTGGAAACTGCCACAAGTTTAACTCCCTGTGGCAGTTCCGAAAGAATGTTTTCCAGATTTTGGGCTATCATATCAGCGGCGCTTGTTTCTCATCTGCTGTTCCTGCATTTTCTGCGCCTCTTCCAGCCTTTGCTGCCACTTGCTCTTAGGTAAGGGTTTTCCCTCGCTCTCTTTTAGTTTCTGCATAATCTCCTCCGGATGAATAAAGAATTTCTTAATAATGAAAATCTGTATTATGCTGATTATCTGCGAAATCAAGTAGTAGTATGAAAGTGCGGCGGATAGATTATTGCAAATAAAGAACATCATAATGGGCATCATCCACACGCTCATAAACTGCATGCTCTTAGCATTAGGATCGTTGGAAGCTGTTTGGTTGCTCATCATGAGTTTGCTGTAAGCCCACATGGTAATAGCCATGAGCAGGGCGAAAAGTGAAAGATGATCTCCGAGCAGAGGAATGCGCGTACCGAAATCCCAAATGCTGTCGGGAGAAGAAAGGTCGGTAGCCCAAAGGAAAGGCTGCTGCCTAAGTTCGATGGATGCAGGGAAGAAGCGGAACATTGCCCACAATATCGGGAAGGTGAACAGTGTGGGCAGACACCCTCCCATCGGACTCACTCCCGCCCTTTTATAAAGGTTCATAGTGGCCTGCTGCTTTTTCATTGCATCCTCCGGCTTGGGATAGCGTTCGTTTATTTTTGCTATCTCGGGCTGAAGAACCTGCATCTTGGCGGAAGAAGAGTAGCTCCGGAAAGTCAGCGGAAGCACTGCTGTCTTGATTATCAAGGTCATCAGAAGTATGATGATTCCGTAATTGGAGATGAATCTGCTTAAGAGGTCGAATAAAGGAATTATTACAAACTTCGTAAACCAGCCAACCAGCCAACCGCCGAGAGGGATAATTTTTTCGTACTTCTGATTATAACTTTTCAGGGTTTTGAAGTGGCTCGGACCGAAGTAGAATTCGAAGGGGAATTCCACATTATCGCTTTGAGTAAACTCCTGGCGCATTTGCGCACTGCAAGCCATAAAATTTTTGCTTTCGTCGTCCTGCCCGAAGAAATTCACGGCAAAATTGCCTGAATTGAAGCAGTCCTTGCTACGCATTATGGCGCTGAAGAATTGCTGCTGGAATGCAAACCAACTTACACTGCTGGCAACATTGCGGGAAGCGCTGCGTCCTCGCCCCACCTCTACGGGCTTCTTCTCATCGGGATAATAAATATTGAGTTTGGAATATTGAGTCTCGTTTTTATAGCTCTTTTCCATACGGGGGATTGTCACTCCCCAGTCCAGGTCGATGGAATAGACATTACGAGGGATAATACCATCCATATTCTTGAAACTCAGCAAATTATCCACCATATACTCACCTTCATGAATGGTGTAGAGCTGCTCTATGCATCCTCCGCCCATGAATGGCAGACGGAACAGAACGCTTGTATCGGTGACTTCGGCTATCCTGAAATCGAAATCCTTGGTTTGAATGTATTCCCCTGTATAAAGGCTGATGGAATATTCGCTTGCACCCGGTTTGAAGATGTAAAGATCGGTGGAATCATGATTATAATAATCCTTAATCTTGACACTGTATGGCTGAGCGCCCTTGGAAGTCAGCTCAAGCACCATTTTATCGTTCTCCAATGTAACGATTGTACCGGAACCTCCATGCAAAACATTAAGCGAACTATCCTTGTAGATAGGTGCTGTTTCGGCGGTAATTTCCTCCACTACAGGCACGGCAGGCACCGCAGGAGCTTCCGCAGCCGCTATGGAGTCAGCTACAGCCTGCTGGGCAAGAGCTATCGAATCTTGCTGAGCGCGAAAGGCGGCCTGTTTAGCGGCCTGTTTGTTCTGATAAAAAGTAAAACCAAAAAAGATTGCTGCGATAAGGACTAAGCCTATTACTGTATTTTTATCCATTACTCTGTAGTTTCTTTACGAATCTGCTCCCCTAAGGCTGCAAGTTCTTCTTTAGACTTTTCTATTTTTTTGCGCATCTGCTTGATTATAGCTTCTGAACTATGAGAATCTGCAAAGAAGCCGATATTGTTTTCGTAGGTCTCTATTTCTTGTTGCAAGGCATTATACTTACGCACCAGCTGATCTTTGGCGCTGAGCGGACGATTGCTCTCGCCTCTTGAGCCTCTGCCTCCGCGCT
>JAAZIW010000167.1 GCA_012800665.1 Rikenellaceae bacterium | reverse complement strand
TTTTTTAACACTTTTTTCGGCTTTGTTCTATGCCATTCGAGAGGTGCAGTAAAGCGCCCCTGTTCGGGCTATTGTTGTTGTAAGTGTTTGAAAATTATATAAATATTAAATTTTTAACGAATCATTGTGTTTAAAGTCCCAAAAAAATCAGTGTTCATTCTAAAACACAACAAAGGGACAAGCTCTTTTGAACTTGTCCCTTTGTGCGGATGGTGAGACTCGAACCCACACAGGCAAAAACGCCCACTACCCCCTCAAAGTAGCGTGTCTACCATTCCACCACATCCGCTTTGGGGTTGCAAATATAGATATATTTTGGATAATTGCAAAAATTTTTTTTAACTTTGCGGTCCCTTCGAGTAAGGGGTATATATTTTTATTAATTTTTTAAAACAGATTCACAATGGCTGTTAAAATTCGTCTTCAGCGCCACGGAAAGAAGAATTTCGCATTCTTCCACATTGTCGTGGCCGATTCCCGTTCGCCTCGTGACGGACGTTTCATCGAGCAGATTGGCTCTTACAACCCCAACACCAACCCTGCAACCATCGTTCTCGATTCTGAGCGCGCTCTTGCCTGGTTGAATGTCGGCGCACAGCCCTCTCTCGTATGCCGTCGCATCCTTTCTTATGAGGGTGTTCTCCTCCGTAAGCACCTCAATGGCGGTATTGCCAAGGGCGCACTTACTCAGGAGCAGGCTGATGCAAAGTGGAATGCATGGAAGGCTCAAAGGGATGCCAAAATCAGTTCTAAGGTAGAAGGTCTTGAGAAGGCCGCAGAAGCTAAAGTAAAGGCTGCTGTTGCCGAAGAGCGCAAGGTTAATGAGGCTCGCGCAGAAGAGCTCGCAAAGAAGGCAGAGAAGCTTGCTAAAAAGCAAGCTGCTGAAGCCGCCGGCGCCACCGAAGAAGCTGCAGAAACACCTGCAGAGGCTCCTGCTGAAAAGGCCTAAATCCCTTTTCCTGACGTTCCGGTACGGCTGGTACTGCCGTTTCCGGGACGTATTGTTTTCAGGCAAACAGCTTTTCAAAAACGAAAAGGGTATAATGCCTGCACTTTCGAAAAGGCGTTGTTTTTATGATACAGATAGCAAAAATACTAAGGTCCGACAACACAGATGGGGGCATCCTTGTGGGGAGCGAATATGCTTTGGAGGAGCTTGCCGGCAATGAGCCCGTTTACATAGAGTTTGATGGTCTTAAGGTTCCGTTTTTTGTTCTTTCATGTGAGCCGCGAGGCCGCAAGTATGTGCTTCATCTGAACGATGTCATTTCATTGAAAGATGCCGAGGAGATAGTGGGAAGGGCAATTTATGCAGATGTGGAAGAAGAGGAGGATGAGCAGGATTTCATCGGCTGGCGGCTATACGACATCGGCCCTGCCGCCAATTCAGCCGTCGCTGCTTCCGATAGTCCGACTTCCTACGATAGCACCGACGAAAAACCATCTTCCCGGACCAAACCGATTTTAGTTGGAACCATAATCGGCATTGAAGCCATTCCGGGCAACGACCTGCTTGTCGTGGAGAGGGATGGCACAGAAGTGCTGATTCCCCTGCACGAGGACTTGATTGTCAGTGTCAATCCCAAGAAGGAGGAATTGCTGTTGGACCTTCCCGAAGGGCTGTATTGAAATCAGGAATTATTTAGAGCGTGCGATACCTTTCGCCGTATTCCAAGGTCTGTCCCAAATAGTCATCGGGATATTCTATAACATAGTCGCAAACTAAGCCTTCCGCATCGTATACCGGCACAATCTCGGGGTTCACAAATCCGCCATAGGGCTTTAATCCGAGGGCGGCATAACGCTCGAGAACCTCTTTGTGCAACTCGTAGTCGATTTCGGTGCCATAATTATCCACCAAGGCCTTGCCGGCGGCATAGTCGCCCTCGCTCTTGATGCGCTGAACTTCGCCAAGCAATTCTGCAAACAGACCTCGAAGAGCCTCATGATCATTTATTACGAAATAGGTTTTCCCGTCTCGAATTTTCTTTTCTATCACATTGTCGGCCAAGCCTTTCTCGTAGCACCAACTTGCAATAAGCTGACGGTTCTGCATATGGGCTTGCGTATTCTTTTTGCCGAGTTCCACGCGCGAGAATTGAGTCATGATTCCGTTGCGGATATACGAAGCGTATTCTGCCTTGTAAGCCTCGTGGTTGGGAACAATTCCAAGTTCCACTAATTTCGGGTCAGCGCAATAATATAGGGCGAAAAGGTCTGCCCTGGTCTCTTCCAGAGCGCTTTGATATTCACCGAGCGCAGTAGAAGACACATTTGGCAGAAGCTGTCCGCTGCCGTGTCCGAGGCATTCGTGGAGGTCGGTATGAATGTCGCTCATATAATCGCCGTACTTCTTAACCAAATCTATTTCTTTCTGGTCCCAGGCAAATTCTCCAAGCACACTTTTGGGCTGTTCCAATGCAGAAGCATTATAGGCTTGAGTGATGTTGGCAATTGTGACGCTCTTAGAGCCGTGGTCACGGCGTATCCAATCGGCATTTGGAAGATTGATTCCGATAGGTGTTGCAGGATAACAAGCCCCTGCAATGGCCACTACATTTATGACTTTAGCGCTTACGCCTTTGCATTCCGCTTTCTTAAAGCGGGGATCTATCGGGGAATTGTCCTCAAACCATTGGGCATTGGAGCTAAGGATGTCGGAGCGTCTTGACGCTTCAGCATCTTTCATATTCACAACCGCCTCCCAGGTTGCCTTACGGCCAAGCGGGTCATCATAATCTTCTATAAATCCATTGATATAATCTATAACTCCAAGGGTATCCTTCACCCAAGAAATATTGTATTCATCCCAAATACGGAGGTCGCCGCTTTTATAATAGGCAATCAACTTCTCAATTCCTTCCTTTTGCAAATCATTTTCCGCAAACTCCCCGGCCTTGCGGAGCTCAGCGCAAATCTCCTCAATTGCACTCGAATATATTCCACCCACCTTCCACTTCTTTTCTACCAATTTACCGTTCTCTTTAACTACTTTGCTGTTGAGCCCGTAAGATATCGGTCGGGGGTCGCCTGGAACTTCCTGGGCGGCATAAAAGCGGTCCACCTCTTCTCTGCTGACACCTTCGCCATAAAAGTTGACTGCAGATGCGGCAACCATGTCTTTAGTAAGATCGGTGCTGCGCCTTTGCGGATAAATGTCGGGATTGTAGATAACCTCAAGAAGCTCATCTGCGTTGAGGGAAAGACCTTCCGCACCGCTCCAGCGTGTTTCCCCTCCCACTTCTATCTCGCTGTCATCTGCCGCATCGGCAAGCAGGCCGGCAAAATATTCTCTGCTGCATTCAGGGAAAAACTTATCTTCGGCGTAATGATGATGGATGCCGTTGCTGAAGAAAACCCTTTTTGCATATACCAAGAAATTATCCCATTCCGCTCCGCTGCGTTCACCGCTGTAATTATGCAGAATGTCTTCTAAGGCATGTCTTACAGGCAGATTATATTTGCAGTACTGGTCCCAGGTTATGTCGCGGCCCAGCTTTGCGGCCTCGGACAAATGAAATGCGTATTGCTTTTGCTGCAGGCTTAGATTATCCCATCCGGGGATTTGATAGCGCATAATTTTGATATCCGCGAATTGGTCTATAGTGTACTTGAATTCGCTCTGTTTGTGGGCACAGGCGCTTAATGCCGCCACTCCCGCTGTGTAAAGAATCATCTTGAAAAGTTTCATAACTAACAAATTTACTAAAAATATTCTATTGTTCCATATATCGCTATTTTGCCGATGCAAAACAGCCTGATTATAAACAATGGAGATTTATGAAAAGATGCTGTTTGATTTTTTGACGAAATGACTATCTTTGCAGTATATGAAACTACGTAATTTACTTCTCATTGCGGTGATGGTGTTTTTACTGCCCGCATGCGCTCAAAAAAATGAAATAAAGCCTACTAAAAACCTTATTGTGATGATTGCTGATGGCAACAGCACCAGTTTGCTTAGTGTTGCCCGCTGGTATAAGCGCTATCAGTCAGGCGATATGGAACAACCCCTCAATGTAGATCCTTATGTTTGCGGCTTGGTGCAGACAAACAAATCAGACGCCGCCATTACCGACTCTGCGGAATCCATGTCTGCTTTTATGACAGGGGTGCGCAGTTCCAGCGCCAATCTATCCATATATCCCGAACCATCTCCCCAAGACTTTTATCCGCAGGACTCCTCCCTTGCCTGGAGGCCTGCCGCCACTGTTTTAGAGGCAGCGAGGCTTTGGCAGGGTAAAGCTACCGGTTTGGTGGTTACCATTCGTTTCAATCATGCCACACCGGCAGCCACTTGCACCCATGCCGGCACAAGAAGCCCCAGCCGTTTAAGCCTTCAAATGGCATCGCAGAATCTTGATGTGGTTTTCGGCGGAGGAACGGCTTATCTTACACCAGATGTCCGCTCACTCATAAAGGCTTCCGGCGCAAGCCTTTTGGAAGATGATTTGGAAGGTTTCCGCTCTTTTGAAGGGGATAAATTATGGGCGCTTTTCAACGAAAAGATGATGGATTTCGAGATAGATCGCGACCCTGCCAAAGAGCCGTCCCTTGCTGAAATGACCGCCAAGGCGATAGATATTCTTTCGAAAAATCCCAAGGGT